>CAZMSI010000005.1:25092-26520 GCA_964568895.1 uncultured Sideroxydans sp.
CCCATCTACGACAGCGTGCGTGCCGGCCTGCCTAGCGCGGCGGGGGACATGTCCTATGATACGCTCAGCATTGACGAATACCTGATCGCATCCCCGTCGCATACCGTGCTGGTGACGGTGAAAGGCGATTCGATGATAGACGCCGGCATCATGCCGGACGATGTAGTGGTGGTGGAAAAGCGCGGCCCGGCCAACGTCGGCGACATGGTGATTGCTATCGTCGACAACGAATTCACCCTGAAAACCCTGGGCAAGGAAAAAGGACAATTCATTCTGAAGCCGGCGAATCCGGCCTACCCGGTGATACGCCCGAAAGGCGGCCTGGAGATTTTCGGGATTGTGGTAGGGCAGTTCCGAAAATACAAATAGCCTGCAGCTAATCGAGAAAAACTGTCCGCATGAAAACCGCCCGTATCGCTGCAGTGCTGCTTATATTGTTGCTGTTCACTATAGGCAGTCTGCCGGAGACCGGTCTGGCTTTTTCCGGAACGATGCATTGGATCGCG
The DNA here is from genome assembly GCA_964568895.1 of uncultured Sideroxydans sp. Lineage (GTDB taxonomy): Bacteria > Pseudomonadota > Gammaproteobacteria > Burkholderiales > Gallionellaceae > RI-121. The sequence goes on from CAZMSI010000005.1 coordinate 25,599, forward strand.
CATATAGGCGTGTATGCACTGATTGCTTTTGCTGTCGGATTGGGCTGGCGGCAATGGCCGGCTTATATGGTTGTGGTTGCAGTCACGTTGATAGGTGCAATCCATGAGGCCAGCGAAATTATCACCCATCACCATGCTCTCGAGATTAAGGATGTGTGGGTCAATGCGCTGGGGGCGGTTGTCGGCACGTTTATGCAATGGTCGATTACCAAGTACTCGGCTTGCCGTGCCGGTGAATAAGCCGGGGTGCACAATCCAGTATGGAAGCACGGCATCCCGATTTTGTTAGCGTAAGTCATGCTACTGCGCAGCTTGTTGCGGCGGAGGCTAGCCTTCAGACTATGTCGGAGCCAATAGCCTGCGCCGCAAGCGCGCCCATTCCGTTTAACGCCGTTCTTTCTTCATGGCTTGGGCAGCTTCGCGCGTTGCTTCGCGTTCTTTCTCGGTGGCGCGCTTGTCATGCTGTTTTTTGCCTTTGGCGAGGCCGATTTCCAGTTTGATGCGGCCCTTCTTGTAGTGCATGTCCAGCGGCATCAGGGTGTAGCCGGCGCGTTGCACCTTGCCGATCAGTTTGTCGATCTCGGCGGCGTGCAGCAGCAGTTTGCGGGTGCGCACCGGGTCGGGAACGATGTGGGTGGAGGCGGTGGCCAGCGGACTGATGTGCGAGCCGAACAGGTAGAGCTCGCCGTCCTTGACCGTGACATAGGCTTCCTTGAGTTGTACGCGCCCGGCGCGGATGGCTTTGACTTCCCAGCCCTCCAGCATCAGGCCCGCCTCGTAGCGGTCTTCGATAAAGAAATCGTGGAAAGCTTTTTTGTTTTGGACGATGCTCATAACTTGTGTATTCTACCAGTTTCGGTATTGGATTCTTGCAGTATGGCATTGGTTGAAAAGATGGTTCTGGTCCCCTACAGCGCGGAGC
>CAZMSI010000006.1:0-24372 GCA_964568895.1 uncultured Sideroxydans sp.
GCATTCAGCAGAAAGAACAAAAGGTCGGAAATTTCTGATGAACGGTAATATTTCAATAATGAGCGGTGATTAAAACAGCAAATATATCCGGTTGTTTTCAGTCATTTTGATGATGGCGAGGAAAGGCAGTGAAAAACGGCACGGGGCTGTTTGTTTGTCGGGTTTGCCGTCACGTAGTCGAAGTGGAAGGGGGTTGGAAAATTGGAGAACACCCTGTTAGTCATAGGGGAAAAGCTGCCGTTTAGCCTGGTGTGGCGTGTGGTAGTATGCTGGCACGCTTACGCTTCTGATCAAGCGGTTACCCAGATTTACTTCCAGGAGGTCATGCATGAATACAATCAAGATGGCGTTTTTTCTCGCTACAGGATTAATGGTGGGCTCGGCAATGGTTACTGCGTCCGCAGCTGACGTGTCCACCAAGACGATGCCGGGAAAGCCGGCGACATCCGGAATGATGGGATATCCCCACCATATGCATGGGAAGGATAGTTGTAAACATAAACACGATAAGATGGGTGGCTATGGCCATGGCATGATGGGCGACATGGGCATGATGGGTGGTATGGGCATGATGGAATCTCCTCGCGCCACCATGGTTCGCGCACTTTCATTGAGCGATGAACAGCGTGCCAGGATCAACAAGCTGTCAGATAAGCTTCATCATGATAACTGGGCAGCCACGGGTACGATTATGGACGAGTCGGCCAAGCTGCGCGATCTGTATGAGACGGACAAGCGCGATCCTGATGCGATCGGCAAGGTGTATCAGAAAATATTCGACACCAAGATTCAGATGATCAAGGAGATGGTTAGCACCGAGAACCAGATCGAGGATATGCTGACAAATGATCAGCGCGCGCAATTGAAGGAAATGCGCAAAAAGATGGGATCAATGCACGGCCATGGCTATTCAATGATGCGTTAACGCACATTCGTTTGCAAAAAGGCTGCTTTCTGGCAGCCTTTTATTTTTATGGCGCAGTTGTTGCATGGTGGAATGTGTTCAGGAAAGCGACTTGCCTTGCAGTAAGTCCTCGATTTTCTTGTTGGCGGCCTGTAATTTCCTGAACAATGCCAGAAGCAGGGCTTTGTCCATATATATTTTGATTTCCCCGTCCATTCTGTCCACGGCGCTTTTTCTGATTTCCAGTACGATGGCGTCGCTGTTGGTAATGACCGTGGCTGAGCGAGACATGCCTTCGTTACCAAAAAATGCACCTTCCCCAATACATTCCCCGCTGTGTATGGTTCCGACTTCCATGTTGTGGACAAAGGCTGTGGCAGAGCCATACATCAGGACATGGAATGCTTTCATCGGGTCACCCTCCCGGGTAATGGATTCGCCAGGGCCGAACGTTTTGAGCTCGGATTCCATGGCAATCTTGGCGAGGCAGTCGCTGGGAACCGGATCGAAGAATGAACACTTCCTCATTTCGTTGAACTGGTCGGAAGAAACATCTTCGAACTGTCTGGTGAAGTTGGCCAAGCTTGCCTGTATGGCATCACTGATGCTATCCGGTTCGCTCATGTTCGCTCCTCGCAAGAGGGAAGTAACAGCTGCCATTCTGCGAGCAGTTTCAGCTAACTGCAAGAAAAAATAGATTAAGAGGAGATGAGGAGTGTGCCGGAGATTGCCTGTGCAGCCTTCAGGCCGCTCATTACTGCGCCTTCTAGGGTAGCAGGATAATCTCCTGCGGTGTAATCGCCGACTAGCAGCAGGTTGGGGATCGGGGTGGTAATTCCAGGGCGAAAAATCCCGGGCTCGCAGGAAAACGTGGCGCGTTTTTCGGCGATGACCTGGTGCCATACCGGTGTTTCGGCAATGCCAAGCTGTTCCCGCAATTCCTGTTCGACCTTTCGGGCAAGCTGTTCGTTGGGCAATTCCTGGTGTATCCCTTCGGCGCTAATCACTGCAGCGATCAGCCCCTGCTGTCCGGCGATTTGGCTCTTGTCGAATAGCCATTGTGAAAAGCACTGGTCAAGGCCGAGCATTGCCTGCGGCAGACGAACCTGGGCGGGATATTGCAGATAAACGGTGTAGATCGGCTGGAAAGCCAGCGCCTCGATTTGCTTGGCGGTGTGTTCCAGTTGCGGGATGGCACGCAACAGGCGTGCCGCATTGGCGGGAGAGGCTGCGCAGATGACATGGCTGTGGTGTCGTGTCCCTTGAGGGGTGAGCAGTTCAATTTCGTTTTCCTGCAGGACGATGCTTTCTACACTGCAGGAGGTCGATACCTGGCCACCATGCTGCTGGACGTATTCTGCCGCGCGTTGTGGGAACAGCGCTGTGAAATCGATGCGCGGTAGCAGTATTTCAGAATCGGCGCGTGTACCGCTCAGGCTGTCGCGCAACACATTCAGCAGCACCTGGGCGGATGCCTTGCTTACCGGGGTATTCAGTGCCGAAATGCAGATTGGTTCCCACAGCAGGCGGATCAGTTTTTTGTCCTGACCGTGAGCACGCAGGAGTTCAAGTGCGGAAGTGTCATTTGGCAGCCTGAATTTCATGCCGCGCAGCGCCAGCATGAAGCGCGCGGCAGACAGGCGCTGCGCGAACGACAGGCCATGAGCGGTCAACAGGCCTGCCAGCAGGTGAAACGGGGCGGGCAGGGCAGGCGTCTTGAGTTTGAAGCGGCGGTGCAGGGTGAGTTGCAGCGGCAGGCGCAGGAAGTCCTGATCTGGATTACCCCCGACCTGTCCGACCAGTTGCAGCGTATGACGATAACAACCGAGCAGGATATGCTGGCCGTTATCCAGTTGCGTGCCGTTACAAGACACACCGCGTGCGCGTCCACCAAGCTGTTTTGCGCTTTCGTAGACGGTGATTGGAATACCTCGTTGTGCCAGCATGACGGCGGCGGCCATGCCCGCATAGCCGCCACCGATTATTCCGACGTTCAGTTGCTGAGCCATGTCCTGAATGCCAGCCACAACTTGTGGCCAGTACCTAGCGAGACGCGCTCGCGCAGCACGTGGCAGCCGGTGGCAATCACTGCGTCGAGCGTGGCGCGGTAGATGGCCGCCATGATCAGGCCGGTGCGCTGGGCCTTGCGGTCGGTGGCAGGCAGCTCATCGAAAGCCTGCAGGTAGAAGCGTTGAGCGCGTTCAATCTGGAACTGCATCAGTTTCCGGAAATTTTCCGTCTCGCGTGCATTAAGAATATCGCCGGGGTTGACGCCAAACTGCTGCAGCTCATCCTGGGGCAGATAGATGCGGCCGCGCCGCGCATCCTCGCCCACATCGCGGATGATGTTGGTAAGCTGGAAAGCGATGCCGAGGTCGTGCGCATATTTCAGCGTCCTGCGGTCGCTATAGCCGAAGATTTCTGCGGCAAGCAGGCCGACCACCGAGGCCACGCGGTAGCAATAGAGCTGCAGCGACTTGAAATCCGGATAACTGTGCCGGTCGAGGTCCATTTCCATGCCGTCGATAATTTCCTGCAGGTGCTCCTGTGGCAGATTGAACTGCTGCACCAGTGGTACCAGCGCCTGGCATACCGGGTGCTGCGGCATGCCGCCGTAGATTGCGGCTACCTCGCTGCGCCACCAGTTGAGTGTGGTGCGCGCCACATTTGCATCGGAGCACTCGTCTACAACATCATCCACTTCGCGGCAAAATGCATACAGTGCCGTGATCGCGCGACGTTTGTCGCGCGACAGGAAGCGGAAGCTGTAGTAGAAGCTGGAGCCGCTTTGCCGGGCTTTGTTTTCGCAGTATTCGTCGGGACTCATGTCAGAAACGGAAAGGAGCGCTGCCGAACAGCATGATAACCCAGTCGTGCCATCGCAACACCGGGCGGCGCTCGAACATGTCGTAGTTGACGGCCTGCAGTTTGCACAGGATGCGATTGCCACCGGTGATGATCATGCGCATTTCCAGTCCGATGCGACCGGTGAGTATGCTGCCGAGAGGGGCGCCGCGCCGCATCATGGCGCCGGCACGCTCGACTTCGAAGCTCATCAGCTTGCGCCATTCCGCATTAACGCAGCCCTCTGCGATGTGCTGTTCGGTTACGCCGAATTTTTCCATGTCGTCCTGTGGCAGGTAGATGCGGCCGATGGCGTAATCCTTTTTCACATCCTGCCAGAAGTTGATCAATTGCAGCGATGTACAGATGTCGTCGGCATAAGCGAGGTTCTGCGGGGTGGCCTCGCCATACAGATACAGCAACAGCCGCCCCACCGGGTTGGCTGAGCGGCGGCAGTAATCCAGTACCTCATCGAAGCTGGTGTAGCGTTTCTTTACCACGTCCTGCGAAAAGGCATCGAGCAAATCATGGAACAACTGTAATGGCAGTTGATATTGCGTTGCAATGTCTGCAACTTCGTGGAACAGAAGAGTCTGTGGCGTTTCGCCAGCGGCGATGCGGTTCAGTTCGGCACGAAAGCCGTCAAGTTGCGCCAGTCGTTCCTGGTTCGGTGCATCGCCCTCATCGGCGAAGTCGTCGGCCTGGCGTGCGAAATTATAGATGATTTCAACGGGCCGACGCAGGCGCCTAGGCAGCAGGAAGGAGGCGACAGGAAAATTTTCGTAGTGCTCTACAGCCATCAGGGCAAATCTTCCTTGTGCAGCAGGAATACGAAGTCGTCGCCTGCGGACACTTCCAGCCATGTGAACGGCAGGCTGGGGTAGGCGGCTTCGAGCGCCTCGCGATTGTGGCCGATTTCCACTGCCAGCACTCCATTCGGGATCATGTGCTGCGCAGCATGCTTGAGGATTTCACGCGTGGCGTCGAGGCCGTCGTTGCCGCTACCCAGCGCCAGTTGCGGTTCATGCAGATATTCGGGGGGCAGTGCGGCAACCGAGTCGGCATCCACATAGGGCGGGTTGCTGATGATCAGGTCGTATTCCCGGCCTTGGAGTTTGTCGAAAAGATTGGATTCGAGCAGGTTGATACGGTGTTTCAGGCCGTAATCGTCGACATTACGGCATGCCACGGCAAGTGCATCGGAGGAAAGGTCGACGGCATCGATCTCTGCATTGGGAAAAGCATGTGCGGCGAGAATGGCGAGACAGCCGCTGCCAGTGCACAGGTCGAGCACGCGGGTGATGCTGTCCGGATCTGCCACCCACGGTACGAACTGGTTGCGCAGCAGTTCAGCAATAAACGAGCGCGGCACGATCACGCGCTCGTCGACATAAAACCGAAAGTCGCCGAGCCAGGCTTCATGCGTCAGATAGGCGGCGGGGATGCGCTTTTCCACGCGCTTTTCCAGCAGGTTCAGCACCTCGTATAGTTCCGCGTGGGTTAGCTTGGCGTCGAGGAAGGGATCCAGTGTGTCCAGCGGCAGGTGCAGCGTGTGCAGGATCAGGTAGGCGGCTTCGTCGTAGGCACTGCCGCTACCGTGGCCGAAGAATAGTTCTGCCTCGTTGAATCGGCTGACCGCGAAACGCAGGCAGTCGCGCACGGTTTTGAGCACGCCGGCCGCTTCAGAGAAATCGTTCACGTTCATGGTGTTGTCAGCAGCCGGGTGAGCACTCCGCAGTAGATATCGGACAGTACATCGAGGTCGGCCACGGCTACGCATTCGTTGATCTTGTGAATGGTCGCGTTGAGCGGGCCGAGTTCGATTACCTGCGGACAGATATCGGCGATGAAGCGACCATCCGAGGTGCCGCCGCTGGTGGATAACTCGGTCTCAATGCCGGTAACTTCCCTGATTGCGGCGCTGACGGCTTCGACCAAGTCGCCGCGCGGGGTGAGGTAGGGTTTGCCCGACATCTCCCATTCCAGATCGTAGTTGAGGCCGTGGCGGTCGAGGATTTCATGCACGCGCGTCTTGAGACTGTCCTGGGTGCTGGCCGTGGAATGGCGGAAATTGAACAGGATTTCCACAGTGCCCGGCACCACATTGGTTGCACCGGTGCCGCCATGGATATTGGAAATCTGCCACGAGGTCGGCGGGAAAAACTCGTTGCCTTCGTCCCACACAGTCGCCGCGAGTTCGGCGATGGCCGGGGCGGCCATGTGGATGGGATTCTTCACCAGGTGTGGATAGGCAATGTGGCCCTGTACGCCCTTGACCAGCAGCGTACCGGACAACGAACCGCGCCGCCCGTTCTTGATGGTGTCGCCGGCCTTGCTGACCGAGGTGGGCTCGCCCACGATGCAGTAGTCCATGGTCTCGCTGCGTTCCCGCAATGCCTCCACCACGCGCACCGTGCCGTCTATTGCCACGCCTTCCTCATCCGAGGTCAGCAGCAAGGCAATCGAACCGGCATGGTCCGGGTGGGCCGCGACGAATTTTTCGATGGCAGTGACGAAGGCAGCCAGCGAGCCCTTCATGTCGGCCGCGCCGCGCCCATAAAGCATGCCGTCGCGTATCGTCGGAGCGAAAGGGTCGCTGTCCCATTTGTTTACCGGCCCGGTCGGCACCACGTCGGTATGTCCGGCAAAACAGACCACCGGGCCGCTGTTGCCGCGTCGCGCCCACAGGTTGTCGACTTCGCTGTGGCGCATTTTTTCCAGGTTGAAACCAAGCGGGGCAAGGCGGGCGCCGATGATTTCCAGACAGCGGTCGTCCAGCGGGGTAAGGGATTTGCGGGCGATGAGTTGTTTGGTGAGTTCCAGCGTATCGGACATGTTCTATTTCTTGAAAAGTTGCGAGTAGATGGCTTCGTCGAAGCCGGTAGCGAGCACCTTGCCGTTTTTTTCCAGCACCGGGCGCTTGATCACGTTGGGTTTTTCCAGCATCAGTTTCAGCGCGGCGGCATCATCCTTGATGGAGGCTTTCACCGTGTCCGGCAGCTGACCCCAGGTCGGACCGGTTTTTTTCAGCAGTTTCTGCCAGCCGATCTGTTTCAGCCAGCCGGAGAGCATTTTCTCGGTCACGCCGTGTTTTTTGAGATCGTGGAACTCGTATGCACTGCCGTGATCATCAAGATAGTTGCGGGCTTTCTTGACCGTGTTGCAGTTGGGTATGCCGTAAAGCTTCATTTGTTTTCGTCGTGAACATCAATATTGAGCTTGATGCCGCCAAAGTCGGTAGGAGGTGGCACATCCGGCTTGGCCTTGGGTACGGTAGCTTCTTCCGGTTTAGTCTCGTAAGCTTTCATCTTGGTAGTTTGCGAATAATCGATGAGCGAAGAGAGATTACTGGCAGAATCGGCGTTGCGCAGTGCTTCTTCCTTGCTGACTTTGCCGCTCTTGTATAGTTTGTACAGCGCCTGCTCGAAAGTCTGTGAACCGGGAGAGACGCTTTGCTCAATAGCATCACGGATTTTCTCGATTTCATCGTTCTTGATCATGTCGGAAATCAGCGAAGTGTTGAGCAATACTTCCACCGCCGGTACTTGTTTGCCGTCGACGCCACGTACCAGACGCTGGGAAATTACCGCGCGCAAACACATCGACAGGTCGGACAACACGCTCTGGCGCGCATCATAGGGGAAAAAGTTCACAATGCGGTTGAGCGCGTGGTAACTGTTGTTGGCGTGCAGCGTGGACAGGCACAGGTGCCCGGTCTGGGCGAAAATCAATGCATGGCGCAGTGTTTCGCGGTCGCGGACCTCGCCGATCATCAGTACATTGGGAGCTTCGCGCATGGCACTGATCAACGCGCTCTCGTACGAAAGGGTGTCGGTTCCAATCTCGCGCTGGTTGACGATAGATTTGTTGTGCTTGAACAGGTATTCGATTGGGTCTTCGATAGTCAGGATGTGGCCGGTGCTGGTCACATTGCGATGTTCGATCATGGTGGCCAGGGTGGTGGACTTGCCCGAACCGGTGGCACCGACTACCAGCACCAGACCGCGCTTTTCCATGATCAGGTCTTTCAGTATCGGTGGCAGATGCAGTTCTTCCGCTGACTGGACGTGGCTTCTGACATAACGGACGACCATGGCCACGTCGCCGCGCTGGCGGAAGATGTTGATGCGAAAATTCCCGATGCTTTCCACGCGGTAGGAAAAATTCATTTCCATGTCCTGTTCGAACATGGCCGTCTGCTCGGGCGTCATGATTTCATAAGCTATGCGCTGGATGGTGTCGGCATTCAGGTTTTGCGCATTTACCGGCATGGCGACGCCCTCGATCTTGATATTGATCGGCGCGCCCACGGAGAAAAATAGGTCGGATGCATTTTTTTCGGCAGCTAATTTCAGCAATGGCGTGATTATCATGCTTTTCTCCCTGTCAGACTGTGCGGCCGAAGCAGCACCCGGTTAGATTCCTCTCGGCAATTCGTTGATGCCGACTTTGCCGCGCGTTTTTTGGCTGCGGCATAACGCGCTTCGCGCATTAGCCTGCACCGAAAGATTTATCTGCCCAAGCGACATGGTACGCATGTATTTATATTCCTCGCAGGAGTTCGTTGATGCCCACCTTGCCGCGCGTCTTTTCATCTACTTTTTTCACGATTACCGCGCAATACAGGCTGTAGCTGCCGTCTTTGGATGGCAGGTTGCCGGATACCACCACCGAACCTGCGGGCACGCGGCCGTAATGCACTTCACCGGTTTCGCGATCATAGATTTTGGTGCTCTGGCCGATATATACGCCCATCGAGATCACCGAGCCTTCCTCGACGATCACGCCCTCGACGATTTCGGAGCGCGCACCGATGAAACAATTATCCTCGATGATGGTGGGGTTGGCCTGCACCGGCTCCAGCACGCCGCCGATGCCGACACCTCCGGACAGGTGCACGTTCTTGCCAATCTGCGCACAGGAACCGACCGTGGCCCAGGTGTCGACCATGGTGCCTTCATCGACATAGCCGCCGATGTTGATGTAGGAGGGCATTAGCACCACATTCTTTGCAACATACGAACCCTTGCGCGCAGCCGCCGGCGGCACTACGCGAAACCCGCCTTCGCGGAAATCGCGGCTGTTGTAGTCGGCGAACTTGGACGGCACCTTGTCAAAATAGTTGGTGAAGCCGCCCTTGATGAAGAAATTGTCCTCCATGCGGAACGACAGCAATACCGCCTTCTTGATCCATTGGTGGGTAATCCACTGGCCCACGCCCTGGCGCTCGGAAACGCGCAGTTTGCCCTGGTCGAGCTGGTCGATCACCGTGTTGATGGCTTCCTTGAGTTTGGCGTCGACGGTGCGCGGGGTGATCTCGGCGCGGCGTTCAAAGGCGGATTCGATGATTTGTTGCAGCTGTTCCATGTTATTCCCTGGGTTGATTAAAGTTTTTTGGTGAATTCGACGATGCGGCGAGCGGCCTCCAGTGTTTCTTTGACTTCGGCCACCAGTGCAATGCGCACAAAATTTTCGCCCGGATTCACACCTTGTGCTTCGCGCGCCAGAAAGCTGCCGGGCAGTACCGTGACATTATAGTCGCGATACAGTTGTTGCGCGTAGGTGGTGTCGGCGACAGGCGTGCGCAGCCACAGGTAAAACCCGGCATCCGGCATGGTCACCGGCAGAACCGGTTTGAAGATTTCTGTGGCCTTGGCAAATTTTTCCGCATACAGGCGGCGATTTTCGGTAACGTGCGTTTCATCATTCCACGCTGCGATACTGGCGGCTTGTACCGCCGGGTTCATCGCACAGCCGTGGTAGGTGCGGTAGAGGGTGAATTTCGCCAGCACTGCGGCATCGCCGGCAACGAAGCCGGAACGCATGCCGGGCACATTGGAGCGCTTGGACAGGCTGGAGAATACCACCAGGTTTTTGTAATCGTCGCGTCCCAACTGTTGTGCGGCCTGCAGCGCACCTAATGGTGCTGTGTCAAAGTAGATTTCCGAATAGCACTCATCCGCGGCGATGATGAAGCCGTAGCGGTCGGACATCTCAAACAACATCTGCCATTCCTGTAACGTCATCACGCGACCGGTCGGATTGCCCGGCGAGCACACATAGATCAATTGGGTGCGTTGCCAGACTTTCTCGGGCAGTTGCGCAAAATTCAGCGCGTAGTTGTCTTCAGGCAGCGTGTTCAGGAAATACGGCGTGGCGCCGCCGAGTAGCGCCGCACCTTCGTAGATCTGGTAGAACGGGTTGGGGCAGACTACGGCTGGATCGGGGCGCGAACGGTCAACTACCGCTTGGGCGAAGGCAAACAGTGCCTCGCGGCTGCCGTTGACCGGCAACACCTGGGTTTTTGCATCCGGTGCGGGGATGCCATAACGTCGCGCCAGCCAGTCGGAGATGGTGTTGCGCAGCGTGTCGCTACCCGCGGTTGTGGGATAATTTGCCAGTCCGTCCAGACCGTCGACCAGCGCATCCTTGATGAATTGCGGCGTGGCGTGCCTGGGCTCGCCGATGGACAGCTTGATCGGACGCAGTTCCTGGTTCGGGGTCACCCCACTGAACAGCGTGGCGAGTTTCTGGAACGGATAGGGTTGCAGGTGGTCGAGATCGGGATTCATACAGATCGCAGAGGTTTTTGTAAGGCGGCAAAAGGTCGGACATTATATAAGGGCGGACTGGTGGCATCAAAACAAAAAGTAACGGCGGTGCTCGGCCTGTTGAATGCGGCAACTGTGTGGGGGTTGATCTGGTATCCCTATCGTGTGCTGGCAAACGCTGGTATTTCCGGCGAACTGGCGACCTTTCTGACCTACGCCATTGCGGTGGTTTTCGGGTTGTTCTTCGCCGGTCCGATATGGCGTGAGTTGCGTACGGCCGGGTGGTGGGGGCTGGCATTGGCACTGGCTGCCGGCTGGACCAATATCGGTTATGTGTGGGGCGTGCTGGGCGGCGAGGTGATGCGCGTGCTGCTGCTGTTCTACCTGGCGCCGCTATGGACCGTGCTGCTGTCCAGACTGTTGCTGGGCGAGCACCTGACCGGCCGCGGCTATGTCATTATTGCGCTGTCCCTGTGTGGGGCATTTGTCATGCTGTGGCAGCCGAAACTGGGTTTTCCGCAGCCACGCAATACGGCCGAATGGATAGGCATGTCGGCAGGCATGGGTTTTGCCATGACCAATGTGCTGGCACGCCGCATGCAGGAGACCAGTATAGAATTCAAGAATATTGCCGTGTTGTCTGGAGCGGCATTGCTGGCCGCTGCCGTGTTGCTGTACCAGGGCGGTGTTGCGGAGGAGATTCGGGGCATTACCGCCGATTCATGGGGTTTGTTGCTGGTCGTTGCGCTGGTACTGTGTGCTACCGGCCTGGCCATGCAATATGGGCTGACCGCGTTGCCTGCCAATCAGGCCATCATCCTGCTAATGTTCGAGCTGGTTGCCGCCGCGGTATCGGCGTATTTCCTGGCGGGCGAGACAATGGGCGCACGCGAGTTTGCCGGTGCGATACTGATCGTGGCGGCCAGCCTGTTTTCCGGAAAGTTGTACGAGCAGTCCGAACAATCGACTACATCCAGGGAGAGTATTTAATGAGCAGTAAAGTCGTCATCGGTACACCACTCAGTCCTTCGGCCACCAGGGTCATGTTGCTGGGCAGCGGTGAACTCGGCAAGGAAGTGATCATCGCGCTGCAGCGGCTGGGCGTTGAAGTCATTGCCGTGGATCGCTACCCACATGCGCCGGGACACCAGGTGGCGCATCGGGCACATGTCATCAACATGGCCGACGGTGCTGCACTGCGTGCGCTGATCGAACAGGAAAAGCCGCATCTGGTAGTGCCGGAAATCGAGGCCATCGCCACCGAGATGCTGCTGGAAATCGAGCGCGAGGGTGTGGCAAAGGTGATTCCCACAGCCCGTGCCGCGCGACTTACCATGAACCGCGAGGGCATCCGCCGGCTGGCAGCTGAAACGCTGGGCTTGCCAACTTCGCCATACAAGTTTGCCGATAGCCTGGAGGAGTTACGCGCGGCGATAAATGACATCGGCTATCCCTGCATCGTCAAACCGGTGATGTCATCATCCGGCAAGGGCCAGTCGAAAGTGGACGGGCCGGAAGACGTACAGGCGGCATGGGATTATGCCGCCAGCGGCTCTCGCGTGAATCAGGGCCGCGTCATCGCCGAGGGCTTCGTGGCTTTCGACTACGAGATCACCCAGCTCACCGTGCGCGCAATCGGCAGCAATGGTGAAATCGAAACCCATTATTGCGAACCCATCGGCCATGTACAGATCAGCGGCGATTACGTCGAGAGTTGGCAGCCGCAGGCGATGTCGCCCATCGCCCTGCAACGCGCGCGCGATATTGCGAAGAAGGTGACGGACGATCTGGGCGGACTGGGTATCTTCGGCGTGGAATTGTTTGTCAAGGACGACGAAGTGTGGTTTTCCGAAGTCAGCCCGCGTCCGCACGATACCGGTATGGTCACCATGTGCAGCCAGCGCCAGAGCGAATTCGAGCTGCATGCGCGCGCCATCCTTGGCCTGCCGGTTGATGCAGGCTTGCGCGAACCCGGTGCTTCTGCAGTGATTTACGGCAGGTTGGACGAAAAAGGTATTGCCTACGCCGGGGTGGACGAGGCGCTGCGCGTGCCGCAATCGGACATCCGGCTGTTCGGGAAACCGGAATCATTCAAAAAACGCCGCATGGGCGTGGCGTTGGCGACGGGCGAGGATGTCGACGAGGCGAGAACACGCGCCAAACTGGCAGCGGGCAAGGTGGAACCGTTCAAGCCATGAAAGTTACCGGGCTGCTGCATGTCACTTTTCTGGTTGTCGATCTCGGCCGGTCGCGTGCTTTCTACGAAGGTGTGCTGGAGTTGCAGCCCGATGCCAATCGTCCAGACCTGGGTTTTCCCGGTGTGTGGTACGGGATTGGGACAGGCCTACAGATTCACCTGATGCAATTGCCGAATCCGGAGGCGGGCTTGCAGCGCCCTCTCCATGGCGGACGCGACCGTCACGTGGCGCTGGCGGTGAGCGACTTTGATGGCCTGGCACAGAAGCTGGGTGCCGCAGGCATCGTCTGTACGCCGAGCAAATCTGGGCGGCGCGCACTGTTCTGCCGGGATCCGGACGGTAACGCGCTGGAGTTCGTGCCGGCTTCCTGAAAATGTCATTGCCGCAACTTTCTGTTACAGCTTTTCGTATAGCGGTTCCATCCGATGCTGCTGCGCTCGCGTTGCTGGTCAATTCCGCCTATCGCGGAGATTCCAGCCGTGCCGGCTGGACCACCGAGGCTGACCTGCTCGGCGGACAGCGCACCGATGTCCGGGAAATTCTGCGGCTGATCGAAGCCGAGAATTCGCTGCTTCTGCTGGCGCTGAACGATGAAGAGATTGTCGGTTCGGTGCATCTGGGACGGGTGGATGCGACGCGGGCCTACCTGGGTATGCTGGTGATCAAACCGGTGCTGCAAGGCCGTGGGCTGGGCAGCCAACTGGTGCGGGTTGCCGAAACACGGGCAATCGACGAATGGAATGCCGTCCGGATGGAAATGCAGGTGATCACCTTGCGCGAGGAACTGATCGCCTATTATGAACGGCGGGGATATCGTCGCACCGGCGAGATCAGGCCGTTCCCGGCCGAGCCGGAATTCGGCCTGCCCAAGGTGGACAACTTGCAGTTTGCCGTACTGGAAAAATTGCTGCGTTAGTTGTCGGGCGGGTCTCTAGCCAGCCTGGTTGCGCATGTGATCCGCCACCTTGGCGAAAGCGGCGGCGAGTTCGTTGCGCAATTGCTCGTCTTCCACGACTTCCTGCAGTGCCTGTTTCCTGCACATCATCCACTGGTCGCGCTCGCTATCGCCGATGGGAAAGGGCAGGTGGCGGCGGCGTAGCATCGGCTCGCCGTGTTCCTGGATGAATAATTGCGGGCCGCCCATCCAGCCGGACAGGAACTTGAACAGCTTGTCTTCGGAACCTTGCAGGCTTTGCGGATGCAGCTTGCGGATGCCGTGGGTTTCCGGCAGTTCATCCATCAACTGGTAGAAACGATGTGTCAACTCGCGGATTTTTTCCGCGCCGCCGATACGCTGATAGTGGTTGCCGATCTGCACGGGAATCATTGCTTGTATCCTTCAGCGCCGGCGCGTGCCATTTTCAATATCAGCGCGATGCCCAGCAGGCTTTGTACCACGTAGCAGGCGGCGGCAATACGATGCAGCATTTCGAACTTTGCGGCATAGACGCTGTGCGTGATGTCGGCGGGGAAGACCTGCGCCTTGAGACTGTTCATTACCGGCTGGAAGCCGAACTGGCTGGCCAGGGTCAGCAGCAGCATGGCCGCAATAATCCAGATCATGGGATGGCGTAAAGCCGTTTTGCCGGCCTTTACATAGCTGTAGCCGAGCAGGTAAAGCGCGCAGGCCAGGCCGAGATAGTGGATCAGGCTGAACATCTTGCCGGCGAGCAAGCCGGCAAGCATCTTGTCCGGCAGGGTCTGGAACAGCACCGGCACCGCGAGATAGCCGATAGCCCACTGGCCACCCACCCATGCCGTCGCCGCCAGCCAGGCAAAGTTACTGCCAAAATTCTTCATTATGCAACTTCTTGGGGAAGGGCGTCGTCGGCTGCGCCGCTTTGTTGCAGTGTCAGGCTGTCGCGCCATGTCGCAAGGTCATAGTCGCGTTTTACCAGTTCCTGCAGGAAGCCGCAGAAGTCGTCCGTCAGCCGTGCATAACCCTTGTCGCTGCTGCTGACAAAATAGATGGCGCCATCCTCGGGGTCATAGGCATAGATATTGTCCTGGTCGTCATGCGCGAATACGACAACGCCTTGCAGCGGGCCATCGCTGAGCAGGCAGAACGCGTCTTTGCGGAAACTCAGGCTGTGCTCGATGTCGCCGTATCCCGCGGTGAGCAGCCATTTCGACAGGCCTGGCGTCAGCTTGCAGTTCAGATTCTGGGCAATCTGGAACAACTCCATTTCGGTTGCCCGGGACGAAGTCTGGTAGATGGGATGCTTGGCCAGAAAGCGTCTGCGCTTGCCGGCCAGAATGGTGTCGATTAGGTCGTTCTCGTTCATTGCGAAATGCGATGTCTTGTGCTGGAGCACAGAGGTAATACCAAATAAATAGTATACATCTTAATTTTGATGAGCGGTGCGGGGACAACGAACCGTTTTTTTGTATTTCCGGATTCCGCGGCAGGGTTATTGGTTGGCCGCCTGGCGTGTGCGATAGGCTTTCAGGTCGTTGCGGAAAGCCAATCCTGCCGTGATGTATGACAGCAGCGGCAGCCACAGGCCGCCCGCATCGAAATGGAAATACAGGATGCTGGCGGCAAGAGCGAACAGCGGTGAAGCGCCAAAACGCAGGATGAAACCGAAAATCAGCAGCCCCAGCACGGCATACAGCGCATTGGTGTCGCGGTAGATCAGGTAGAGAGTCCAGCCTGCGGTCAGGATGGCGCCCAGATAATTCAACAGGCCCAGCCAGGTAATCTTCACGGTCAGTTTTTGTGGGGTGTTGCTATTTTCGCTCATGTCATTGGCCCGGGATGTTGGCGGTCCGTAATTATATGTGTTCGCTGCATGGTGGTTACAGCGTGGCGTAGCGCTTCTGCGCGCTGACCACTTTCGCAATGTAGCTGCGCGTCTCCGCATAGGGCAGTTTGTGGCGCAGGGTATCGTAGACCTCACCGGGTGACATCCGGTTGATGCGGCCCAGTGCGGTTTGCGGATTGGCGGAGAAGGCGCGCAGCACGTTGCTCGGGCCGGTGTTGTAAGCCGCGATGGCGCAGTATTCGCGTGATAGCGGATTGTTGATGTCCTGCAGCACGCTGTCGTTGAGCAGCAGGCCCAGATAGTTCGAACCCAGTTCGATGTTGTTTGCGGCGTCGAACAGGTATTCCTTGCTGGGTGCGCGGTCTATGCCTTTTACCTTGCGATAGGCATCGCGGCCGCCGCTTTCCGGTACCAGCTGCATCAACCCGTAGGCCGGGGCGCTGGACACCGCGAACGGGTTGAACGAACTTTCGGTTTTGATCACTGCAAAGATCAGGCTGCGGCTGACGCCGGTTGCTGCCGCATATTTGTGCACTGTGGGCGCGTATCTGAGTGCGGCCCGTTCGACATGGGTATTGATCATGTCGAACTGCACATAGTCAACCCGCTTTTTCCTGCCGTTGACGTCGATGGTCTTGCTGCGTATCCGGTGGGTTCCGAGGAAGGCGGCATAGGCTTCGGCATCATCCCGGTTTTCCACCAGCCTGCCATTCTGGTCGGCCACCAGTCCCTGCAGGTAGGGGGTGCCGTGCAGATCGACTGCCTTATCCGAGAACAGGTCGACCGCGCGCGGGTCGCCCGGAGTCAGCAGTGCAACCACCACTGCGTTTTCGAGCTTGGCCTGGATGCCGGGTTCGTCGAGATGTTCGATCAGGATGTTGCCGCTGTCGAAATCCACCGTGACACGGCTCGTGTAGTCATCGCTGTATTTAACGTAGCGGGTGCGCGTCGGCAGCTTGCGCGATTCCCGGCTGCCCCATTTTTTACTGCTCTGCTTGCGCACATTGCCGAGCAGTTGGTTGAGCTGCGCCCGGGCGCGGCGGATGTCGGACAGCGCCAGCACCGGGTTGTACTTGTAGGATTCGACATGGCTCTCGGCGATGGCCTTGATTGCCTGGGCGGGGCTCCTGCTGGTGACGACGCGGATCGCGTCGCTGGTGGTGCAACTGCTCAGGGTCAGCATGGCCAGCAGGCCGCAAACGATGGGTAATACCTTGCTCATTGAGGGCGCATCATAGCTTACCCCGCCGCGCCAGCAAAGCTGCACCATGGGCGGCTTCGGTGTGGTGCGCTGCGGAGACCGGCACCTTCAGCAGGCGTGAACGCATCCTGGTCCAGGCGGGATTGTCCGCTCCGCCGCCTGCAGTGGCGACGGAATGCAGCGGCGTGGCGCCGAGTTCGGCGAGCCTGGCATAGCCTTCGGCCTCAATGCGGCTCAGTCCCTGCAGCAGGCCGTGCAGGAATTCTGCATCGTCTGTTGGGCGCGGTTCGAGTCGCGGTTGCATCTGCGGATCGTTGACCGGGAAGCGCTCGCCCAGTCCGGGCAGCGGGTAGTAGTCGAGCGGGCTGTCCGCCGTCGGGTCGATGTCCCGGCTCAGTTCGGATAATTGCGCATCACTGAAAAAACGGCGCAACACCGCACCGCCCGCGTTGGAAGCGCCGCCAGCCAGCCACAGATCGCCGTAGCGATGGCTGTAGACGCCATATTGTGCGGCTTCCACGCGCCGTTCCGACAGCAATTTGAGCACCAGCGTCGAGCCGAGTGAAGTAACGGCTTCTCCCGGCCGGGTTGCGCCCGCAGCAATAAAAGCGGCAATGCTGTCGGTGGTGCCGGCGTGCACCTTGCACTCTGGATTGATGCCAAAATGCTGGGCAATCTCGGGATGAATTTGCGCGATGACAGTGCCGGGGGCGGCCACCTGCGGCAGCAGGTGGGCGTGCGGCAACTGTAGCACCCAGTCCGGCCAGCACAGGTTTTCCACGTCATAGCCGGTCTTCAGCGCATTGTGGTAGTCGCTATGGCCGCCGAGGCCGGTGAGCAGCGCGGATAACCAGTCGGCCTGGTGCATGAAGTAGCAGGCTTCGACGATATTGGTACGCTGCGTCAGCCACAGGAATCTGGCCAGCCCGCTGCTGGCGCTGCATGCGATATGGCCGGGCGGGGCGATGCCTGCGAGTTCCGACGTTTCCTGTAGTGCGCGACTGTCGTTGTACAGCAGCGCGGGCGATACCGGCTTCAGCCCCACGTCGCACAGCAGCACGCTGGCGGAAGTGGCGTCGACGGCAATGCCCTGCAGCTGTCCGGCTGTCTCCTGCGGCAGGCCGTGCAACAGGGTAAGCAGCGCCTCGCGCCAGTCCAGCGCCGTCTGTTTTTCAGGATCGAGGTAGGCGTGGTGGCCGGTGTGGATGGAGACGGCTGCGGTATCGATCACATGGGCGCGGGCGCCGGAGGTGCCGAAGTCGAGGCCGAGATACATCTATCCCCTGATGTTGGATTGGCTATCGAACTGTGCCAGATCCACCCGCGGTGCCGGTTCCCAGCCTGGCTTGCGGTGTTCGGCCACCACGTTGGTGAAAATGCCGCCGCGCACGTAGAATTTTGCGGTCAGGCGCATGAAACGCGGCTGAATGGCAGCCACCAGATCGTCGAGGATGCGGTTGGTGACGTCCTCGTGAAAATGCCCTTCGTTGCGGAACGACCAGATGTAAAGTTTCAGGCTTTTTAGTTCGACGCATTGCCTGTCGGCGATGTAGTCCAGAATCAGGGTGGCGAAGTCAGGCTGGCCGGTTTTCGGGCACAGACAGGTAAACTCCGGAATTTCCATGTGAATATGGTAATCGCGGTCTGGGCTGGGGTTGGCGAAGGTTTCCAGGGTCTTGCTGGGCTGCGTGCTCATTTCCGGGTTTCTGGGTTAGAATTGCATGAATCAATTATAACGTTAAGTCCGACTCAAATTGCGCCTTTCCCATATCAAGCTTGCTGGTTTCAAGTCCTTCGTCGATCCCACGCACATCGCGCTGCCGGGTCAGATCGTGGGCATTGTCGGCCCTAACGGCTGCGGTAAATCCAATGTCATCGACGCGCTGCGCTGGGTGCTGGGAGAATCCCGCGCCTCCGCGCTGCGCGGTGATTCGATGCAGGACGTGATCTTCAACGGTTCGGACAAACGCAAGCCGGTATCGCGTGCCAGCGCCGAACTGATATTCGACAACAGCCTGGGCAAGGCGGCCGGGCAATGGTCGAGCTATGCCGAGATTGCCATCAAGCGCGTGCTGCAGCGCGACGGCGTGTCCACCTATTACATCAACAACCAGCATGTGCGGCGCAAGGACATCACCGACATTTTCCTCGGCACCGGTCTGGGTGCGCGCGCCTATGCCATCATCGAGCAGGGGATGATCTCGCGCATCATCGAGGCCAAACCGGAAGAATTGCGCGTGTTCCTGGAAGAGGCGGCGGGTGTGTCCAAGTATCGCGACCGCCGCCGCGAAACCGAGCTGCGCCTGGGCGACACGCGGGAAAATCTGCAGCGTGTGGACGACATCCGCCAGGAACTGGGCAAGCAGATCACACATCTGGCCGAGCAGGCTGAAGTAGCAACAAAATACCGCGAGCTGGAGGCACAACGCGATACCACGCAGCGGCTGCTATGGCTGGTTAACCGGCAGGAGGCCGATGCCAGGCGCCAGCGTATTGTTCAGCAGATCGAAAAAAACAGGACCGAACTGGAAGCGGAAACCGCGCGCCTGCGCGAAACCGAGAGCCAGCTGGAAGCGGTGCGCAGCGAGCATTATCAGTTGTCCGATGCGCTGCACGGCAGGCAGGGCGAATTGTATGAGGTGAATGCCGAGATTGCGCGCATTGAGCAACACATCGCGCACCTGACTGATCAGCGTACGCGCCTGACCCAGCAGATTGCCAACGCCGAGCGCCAGATCGAGCAGCAGCACGAGCAGCGGCAGGGCGTGCAGTCGCTGCTGGCACATTGGCAACAGCAACAGCAGGAAGCAGGCGTACGGGTCGAAGTGTGTGAGAATCGTGCCGGAACCGAGGCGCAGCACCTGCCGCAGGCGGAAGAAGAGGCACGCACCGCGCAGGAAAAATACAATGCGGTGCAGCGCGAACACCTGGTGCAACAACAGCAGGTACAGTTGGCCGAAACGCAATGTGAGCACATCCGGCACAACCAGCAACAGTTGGATGGTCGGCGCTCGCGCCTGTTGCTGGAAAAGGACAATCTGCCGCAGCCCGATATCGAGGCGCTGGATGACGCCAGGCGTCAGCTAGCCGAGAACGAGGCCAGACGTGAGGAACAGCAATATCAACTGGCGCAGTTGCAGGAACAGTTGCCGCTGGCCGATGCAACGCGCCACGAGCAGCACGTTGAGACGCAGGAGATGGAACGGCAGCTGGCACAGGTGGAAGCTAGGCTGGCCGCGCTCAAGTTGTTGCAACAGCAGATCGACAGCGACCAGAACATGAAGGAGTGGCTGGCACGGCACCAACTGGGCGAGTTGCCGCGGTTGTGGCAGTCCATCCGCATCGAGGCCGGCTGGGAAAATGCACTGGAAGCGGTGTTGCGCGAGCGATTGAATGCGATTGCGCTGGAGCGCCTGGAGCAGGCCGCCGCTTGGAGCGATACTCCTCCGGCCAAGCTGGCGGTGTTCACGACGGGCGGCAATTCGTCGGCTGCAACGGCTGTCGACGGGTTGATGCCTTTGTCAGGTTTTGTGAGCTACCAGGATGAGCGGGCGGCGCCCGCGGTAGCGGACTGGCTGGCCGGTATCTATGCTGTAGAAACCATGGGGCAGGCTTTGGCACAGCGCGACAGGCTGCCGGCTGGCGCCTGGCTGGTTACGCCGCAAGGCCATCTGGTCGGTGCGCATAGCGTATTGTTTCATGCGCCGGACAGTCAGGTGCATGGCGTTCTGGCGCGCCAGCGCGAAATCGAAAATCTGCAGCAGGACGTGCAGCAGCAAAACACGACACTGGATGAAAAAAAGCAGCAGGCGGTGCAGGCGGAAGAAGATTACCGCGCCATCGAAGGCCGTATCACGCCGCTGCGTACTACGGGCAGCGAGTTGCAACAGCAGCAACACACGCTGCAGATGCAAATACTGAAACTGAGCCAGGCCAACGAGCGCAGCAGCGAGCGTTTTGCGCAAATCGAACAGGAAATGCAGGAGTTGGCCGACCAGTCGAGCGGCGAACAGCGACAGTTGCAGGAAGTCAGCGAACGTATGCAGGTTTTGCGCGAGAGCATGACGAGCCAGGAGCAGGAAGTCGAACGGGCAAGGCAGCAGTCCACGATACAGGAAAACCGGTTGCGCGAACAACGCGAGCGGTCGAACAAGGCGCAGCACGAATTGCAGGAGGCGAATTTTTTTGCCAAGACCTGCGCGGAAAAAATCGCCGACCTCGAACACAATCTCAAACAAGCCGGCGAGTCGCTGGTACAACTGGAACAAAATCTTGTCCAGAACCGCGAAGAACTGGCGCGTACCGAAGATGGCGAATCGCAGCAGCAGTTGCAGGATACTTTGCAGCAGCGCAAAGTGCGCGAAGAGGCATTGGCGGCGGCACGCAATGCGCTGGAGCATGCCACGGTCACGTTGAACGGGCTGGAGCAGGAGCGCATGTCCTGCGAGCAGAAGTTGGATCCATTGCGCGAAAAAGCCAATGAACTGACGCTGAAGGAACAGGAAGCGCGCCTGCAGTTCGAGCAGTGGGCCGAGCAATTGCAGGGCGTGGACGAAGCCGCATTGTTACCGCTACTGGAGAACGGCAATGCCAGGCCGAATGCCCTGCAGGGTGAACTGAAACGACTGAACGGCAACATCGAGGCGCTGGGCGCAGTCAATCTGGCGGCGTTAGATGAATTGCAGGCGGCACAGGAACGGCAATCCTACCTGGATGCGCAGGCCGGAGACCTGAATGAGGCGATGGCTACGCTGGAGGATGCGATCCGCCGCATCGACAAGGAATCGCGAGAACTACTGATGGGCACCTACAACGAGGTCAATCGTCACTTGTCCGAGATGTTCCCGGTGTTGTTCGGCGGCGGTGAGGCGCGCCTGGTGCTGACCGGCGAGGAAATACTCGATAGCGGGGTGCAGGTGATGGCCCAGCCACCGGGCAAGAAAACAGCATCCATCCATTTGCTGTCGGGCGGCGAAAAAGCGCTGACCGCGATTGCCCTGATATTCTCGCTGTTCCAGTTGAATCCGGCGCCGTTCTGCCTGCTGGACGAGGTGGATGCACCGCTGGACGATACCAATGCCGAGCGGCTGTGCAAACTGGTCGAGAAAATGGCGCAGCACACCCAGTTTGTGTTTATCAGCCACAACAAGATCACCATGGAACTGGCGCAACAACTGGTCGGCGTGACCATGCAGGAACGCGGTGTATCCCATGTGGTGGCGGTGGATATTGAAGAAGCTTTGCGCTTGCGCGATGACAGCGCGCAAGCCGCCTAGTTGCAGAAATCGCCAACTGCCTTCTGTGCATCCTCGATTTTTTGCTGGCGTGCGGCATCGTTCATAATTACCTGGTTGCCATTGGCATCGTAAGTTACGATGCGCGGCGCACTCTGCAAGGCCCGGAGCCCGTTGCGTGCGCTCTCACAGTTTTTCTTTTTGGTTTCTGCGTCTTTTTGCTCTTGTGCCGCTTGTTGAGCAGCTTCTTGTTTGGCTTTTAGTGCTTTTTCCAGATCGGCTTCGCGTTCGAATATGGATTTGTCGGCAGGCACCCCACTTGTTGCTGTATTCGCAGGTACTTGAGGAATATGTACCTGTTGTTCTTTGGCTTCGGCGGGGGGGGCCATGTCTGAATAATGCACATTTCCCGCAGCATCGACCCATTTATGCAATTCTGCGTGTGCGCTGACGGAAAACAGCATCAGCAAAATCGGGATGCAATGCTTCATCTGGTTTTTCTCCAAAATAAACTATTGAGGCAAATTAACCGGTTATCAGCGAGTAGTCAATTAGACCAAAGGCCCCACTCAATCTGGCGGTTGTCAATATACGTTAAAACACTACAATGAAATATTAACAAACTGGAATAAATAAAGCATAATCAAAAACGGGGAGACGCAGAGAGTTTCTTAAGCTTTAAGGTTGCGAATTGTGAATAAATTATAAAACCATGCAGAATCCAAACATCAAGTCAGGTAATAAGCCTGAAACCGGTGGTGCCATTAATACGGTCTATTATGACGTAAACAAGAACCATGAACTGGCGCGCAAACTGTTCAGTGCCTACTATCGTGCTCACAGCCATTCCGGTCAATTGTTTGATGATTTTCCGGATTTCTTTCTGGTCGTGCCGGAAGTTCTGGCGGGACAGGATATCGCTACCCGCGCTTCGGATAAACTGATCATCGAGGATTGTGTTCAGCGTGCGACTGCGCGCAAGGGCTACATTGGTGTCATCAAGCATCGCAACCCGAAATTGAACTACTACTGGCTGGAACTGGTCGTTGCACCTTATATGCTGGGCGATCATGTGACGGAAGACAATGAGGGGGCGTTTTTTTATATGGTCAGCAGCTTTATTGAATATGTCAAACAACATCCAAAGGTGTATGGGGATTTGACCGCGGAACTTGATTCGGATAAGGATTTGGCGTTAATGCTTAAGGAAATCAACAGGCTGGGTGAGAAAATACAGCCGCTCCTGAAATTTTATTCCCGCGAGCAACTGGTTTCGTTCAATCCGCAGTGGCCGGTTAATGAAGTTAAAAGACTGCTGGTTGCACTCAAGGACAATGAGCAAAGCTGGTGTGAGGTGTTTTTCGAATACCTGATATACATGATGGGGCAAAAGGGGCGTGCCTGACCTGTGCTCCCGCTGACCATCCTGAATTTTTGGTTCGTGGTCGGCTGCCTGCTTTGTTATAATGCGCGTTTTGTCGAGGGCGGTTTATCATGCGTATTATTCAAAAGGCCTTGACCTTTGATGATGTCCTGCTGGTTCCGGCACATTCCAACATGTTGCCCAGGGATGTCAGTCTGCATACCCAACTTACCCGCAACATCATCCTGAATATTCCCCTGCTGTCGGCCGCGATGGATACCGTGACTGAGGCACGTCTCGCGATTACCCTTGCGCAAGAGGGTGGTATCGGCATTGTGCACAAGAATATGACGCCCAAAGCGCAGGCCGCCGAAGTATCCAAGGTCAAACGTTTCGAAAGCGGTGTGGTCAAGGATCCGGTGACCATTGCACCGGACATGACCGTACGCGATGTATTCACTCTCACCAGTCAGCACAAAATTTCCGGACTGCCTGTGGTGCAGGGCAAACAAGTGGTTGGTATCGTCACCAATCGCGACTTGCGCTTCGAGAGCAATCTGGATCAGCCGGTGAAGAATATCATGACGCCGCGCGAGCGCCTGATTACGGTTAACGAGAATGCCAGCCGCGAGGAGGCGCGCAGCCTGATGCACCGCCACCGCATCGAACGGGTACTGGTAGTGAATGATGAATTCGAACTGCGCGGCCTGATCACCGTCAAGGACATCCTTAAATCCACTGAGCACCCTCACGCTTGTAAGGATGATTTGGGGCGCTTGCGCGTTGGTGCGGCGGTCGGGGTCGGAGAAGGTACCGAAGAGCGAGTCAAATTGCTGGCTGATGCCGGTGTCGACGTATTGATAGTGGATACCGCACACGGCCATTCACAGGGCGTGCTGGATCGTGTCAAATGGGTCAAACAGAATTATTCTCATATTGAAGTAGTCGGCGGTAACATTGCGACGGCCGCTGCCGCCAAGGCCCTGCTGGATCATGGCGCGGATGGCGTCAAGGTCGGCATCGGCCCGGGCTCGATCTGCACCACGCGCATGGTGGCCGGGGTTGGCGTTCCGCAGATCACCGCCATCCAGAATGTATCAGAGGCATTGCAGGGTACCGGTGTGCCTTTGATTGCGGATGGCGGTGTGCGCTTCTCGGGAGACATAGCCAAGGCAATTGCAGCCGGCGCACATACGGTGATGCTGGGTGGTTTGTTCGCCGGCACCGAAGAAGCGCCGGGCGAAGTCGAACTGTTCCAGGGGCGTTCCTACAAGTCCTATCGCGGCATGGGCAGTCTGGGGGCAATGCAGCA
>CAZMSI010000007.1:0-23160 GCA_964568895.1 uncultured Sideroxydans sp.
TATTGTGCATGTCATCGAGCACAAAACTGCCGAACACATACATGCCGAGGATGGCAAGTGCCAGTAGCCAGTGCAAGGTGATCAGGGCGGGATGGTAGCGCTTGACTTCGGAAAGCATGAGAACTCCTCAATGTTGCAGTTTGAAAAATTTGCGCCGGGAAAGGTAGCGGAAAGCGTGCCTCATGGCAAGCCGCCTGCCTGCACGCCCGCCAAGGGAAACCGCGCCAGCACTTGATAATGCGCACCGTTCGCATTGCTCAGCGACTGCACCAGTACAAAATCGCGCACCAGCCAGACTGCACGCGGCATCGCCGGCAACGGTTCGTCGCTCCATCCGGCATGGCGCAACAGGGTAACGTGTGGCCTGTAGCTGCGCCGATCGAAGCGGAAGCGGTGCCGGCGCAGGCCATGCTCCAGATCAGACACCAGTCGCCGCAAAAGTTCGGGCGTCTCGGCCGGTGCCGCGTAAGCAATATGATTGTGGCCCCAGTAGCGCGCCGCATCGAAGTTTACCTCGAACGGCGCAACCGCCACCTCCCGCGCCGCCAGCTGCAATGCCTCCAGCCTGTGCTCGGTCACATCGCCGAGAAACACCAGCGTGGCGTGCAGGGTGTCAGGGCGCATCGCCCTGCCGCCGCACAGCTTTTTCAGCGGCGGCTGCCACGCAGCCAAAGCGACCCGCTCGGCCTCATTCGGCCACAACGCGAAAAACACGCGCACGCTTTTTCCCCTGTTTGCACTGGTCATGGGTGGCTAGGTTAACCGCTGGCGGCCATTTCATGCTATCCCCCCGCTGTCGCAAGGGATGAGCATTGCGCTGCATTGCGGTAAAATGTCTGTCTTGCAACAGAGTGCCATTCCATGACCGCCCGACTGCGCGAAATCCCCTACAACTACACCTCGTTATCCGACCGCGAGATCGTGATCCGCATCCTCGGCCGCGAAGCATGGGACATCATCAACAAGTTGCGTGCGGAGCGGCGCACCGGACGTTCCGCGCGCATGCTGTACGAAGTGCTGGGCGACATCTGGGTGGTGCAGCGCAATCCTTACCTGCAGGACGATCTGCTCGGCAACGATAGCCGGCGTGGTGCGCTGATCGGCGCACTACGCCACCGCCTGCAGGCCATCGAGGAGCGCCGCCAGGATAACGAGCCAGTGCGCCGCCTGCTGGAGCTGGCGCACCGCGCGGTGGACGAATTTGCCTCCGGTTGCGACGCCGTACAGCAACTGCGCCGCCGTGCGTTGCGCACGCTGTCGCGTCACACCCGCCGCGACAACATTGCCTTCGACGGCCTGGCGCGCGTCTCGCACGTCACCGACGCCACCGACTGGCGCGTGGAATACCCGTTCGTGGTGCTGACCCCGGATAGCGAACAGGAAGTCGCGCCGCTGGTACGCGCCTGCGTCGAACTTGGCCTCACCATCATCCCGCGCGGCGGCGGTACCGGCTACACCGGCGGCGCGGTGCCGCTGGACAGGTTCTCCGCGGTAATCAATACCGAAAAACTCGATGCGCTGTCCGCCATCGAGCTGCGCCAGTTGCCCGGGCTGGACCAGCCGGTGACCACCATCCATTGCGGCGCCGGCGTGGTTACCCGGCGCGTGATGGAAGCGGCGGAAGCCGACAAACTGGTGTTCGCAGTTGATCCGACCTCGGCCGACGCCTCCTGCATCGGCGGCAATGTGGCGATGAACGCGGGGGGCAAGAAAGCCGTGCTGTGGGGCACCGCACTGGACAATCTGGCGTCGTGGCGCATGGTCACCCCGGACGGGCTGTGGATGGAGGTCGAGCGGCTCGACCACAACCTTGGCAAGATCCACGATGTGGATGTCGCGCGCTTCCGCATCAGCCGCTTCAAGGCGGACGGCAAGACACGGCGCGCGCAGGCACACGTTCCCGTGGGCGAACCGGAAATCCTGGAAATTCCCGGCAGCAAGTTCCGCAAGACCGGGCTGGGCAAGGATGTCACAGACAAATTCCTGTCCGGGCTGCCCGGCATCCAGAAGGAAGGCTGCGATGGCATCATCACTTCGGCGCGCTTCATCCTGCACCGCGCCCACGCCCACACCCGCACCGTGTGCCTGGAATTTTTCGGCCAGGTGCGCGAGGCCGTGCCCGCCATTGTCGAGATCAAGGATTACCTCGACACCCATGCACGAGCGGAACTGGCCGGACTGGAACATCTGGACGAGCGTTACCTGAAGGCAGTGGGCTATGCCACCAAGTCCAGACGTGGCTTGCGGCCCAAGATGGTGTTGCTCGCCGACGTGGTCAGCGACGACGAGCGCGCTGCGGGCGAGGCTGCTTCCGAGATCGTACGTCTGGCCAACCTGCGCCACGGCGAAGGCTTCATCGCGGTATCCGCCGAGGCGCGCAAGAAATTCTGGCTGGATCGCGCACGCACCGCAGCCATTGCCAAGCACACCAATGCGTTCAAGATCAACGAGGACGTGGTGATTCCGTTGCCACGCATGGGCGACTATTGCGACGGCGTGGAACGCATCAACATCGAGCTGTCGCTGCACAACAAGCTCAAACTGCTGGAAGCACTCTCCGAATTCTTCGCCGGCAACCTGCCGCTGTATT
Organism: uncultured Sideroxydans sp.; assembly: GCA_964568895.1. Classification (GTDB taxonomy): domain Bacteria; phylum Pseudomonadota; class Gammaproteobacteria; order Burkholderiales; family Gallionellaceae; genus RI-121. The sequence goes on from CAZMSI010000007.1 coordinate 2,591, forward strand.
ACCAGGACGACCAGCAGTTCGGCGACGAAGAGCTGCTCGGCAACCGGCCGCAACAGGCACGCGAATTACTGGCCGATGTCTGCGCACGCTGGCAGTGGCTGCTGGACAATCTCGATGCGCCGCTGGCGGAATACACTTATGCGCCCGCTGATACGCAGGGTGCGAAAACGGTGTTCGAGGCACTACAGAACCATGCCATTCGCGCCTCATGGAAACAGGAAGTGCGCGAGCCGCTGCGCCGGATTTTCAGCGGCCGCACCTACCAGAACATATTCGAGCAATGTGACGCGATCCATGCGCGCGCGCTGAAAAGCCGCGTGTTTGTGGCGCTGCACATGCACGCCGGCGACGGCAATGTGCACACCAATATCCCGGTCAACTCCGACGACTACACCATGCTGCAACAGGCCAATGGCGCGGTGGAGCGCATCATGCAGTTGGCGAAGAACCTGGGCGGCGTAATTTCCGGCGAACACGGCATCGGCATCACCAAGTTCGACTTCCTCGAGCCGCATGAACTCACCGAATTCACCGCCTACAAGCAGCGCATCGACCCCGATGGCCGCTTCAACCGCGGCAAACTGCTGCCCGGCAGCAACCTGGAACGCGCCTACACGCCCAGCTTCAGCCTGATGGAGCTGGAAGGCCTGATCCTGGAACAAAGTGAGCTTTCGGAAATCTCCGATTCGATCAAGGATTGCCTGCGCTGTGGCAAGTGCAAACCGGTGTGCAACACCCACATCCCGCGTGCCAACCTGCTGTACTCGCCACGCAACAAGATCCTCGGCACATCATTGCTGATCGAAGCATTTTTGTACGAGGAGCAGACGCGGCGCGGCATTTCCATCGCGCATTTTGACGAGTTCGACGACGTTGCCGACCACTGCACGGTATGCCATAAGTGCAAAAGCCCTTGCCCGGTGGACATCGATTTCGGCGACGTATCGATCGCGATGCGCAACTTCCTGCGCAAGCAGGGCAAGAAGAAATTCAATCCGGGCAGCGCGGCGGCAATGCTGTTCCTCAACGCCACCACCCCCTCCACCATCAAGCTGGTACGCAAGCTGATGATAGCCTGGGGCTACAAGGCACAGCGCCTGGGCTACCAGTTCGGCAAACGCCTCGGGCTGACACGCGCGCAGACCACACACCCGCCGGCCACGCTGGGCCGCCCGCCACTGCAGGCGCAGGTGATCCATTTCATCAACAAGCCCATGCCGGACAACCTGCCCAGCAAAACCTCGCGCGCACTGCTCGACATCGAGGACAACTCGATGGTCCCGGTGATCCGCAATCCGCACAAGGTGAACGAGGAATCGGAAGCGGTATTCTATTTCCCGGGCTGCGGTTCGGAGCGGCTGTTCGGCCAAGTCGGACTGGCAACGCAGGCAATGCTGTACGACCTTGGCGCAATCACTGTGCTGCCGCCGGGCTATCTGTGTTGCGGCTATCCGCAGACCTCGTCCGGGCAGGCCGACCACGGCGAGGCCATCACCACCCAGAACCGCGTGCTGTTCCACCGCGTGGCAAACACGCTGAACTACCTCGACATCAAGACCGTGGTGGTGTCCTGCGGCACCTGCATGGATCAGTTGTTGCAGTACCAGTTCGACAAGATTTTCCCGGGCTGCCGCCTGCTCGACATTCACGAGTACCTGCTCGAAAAGGGCGTGAAGCTGGATGGCGTCGAAGGCACGCGCTTCATGTACCACGACCCGTGCCACACACCGATGAAGACGCACCAGCCGCTGAAAGTGGTGAACCAGCTGATTGGCGCGCCGGTTTCGCTCTCCGACCGCTGCTGCGGCGAATCGGGCACGCTGGCGGCAACCCGCCCGGACATATCGACCCAGGTGCGCTTCCGTAAGGAAGAGGAAATCCGCAAGGGTGTAGAAGCTTTGCGTAGCGACGGTTTCGATGGCGAGTTCAAAATACTCACTTCCTGTCCGTCCTGCCTGCAGGGACTTGCGCGCTACAATGACGATGCCGGGACCCGCGCCGATTACATCGTGGTGGAAATGGCCCGCCACTTGCTGGGCAACAACTGGATGGCCGATTACGTTGCCCAGGCAAACAGCGGTAGCATTGAAAGAGTGTTACTGTAAGTCCATGTCAGGCAACCGCAACCACGCTGACCGGCCAGAATCCTCGCTGCCCTGGAGCACGCCGGACGTCTGGATCGCAGGTAAACTACCTGCGGCCGGCAAGCGTTTAACTTACGCCATTATTTATTTTCTGCCGCTGACATGCTGACTTTACCGCTGGACCCCACCGACGACCGCGCCAACCCTGCATTCAAGGATGCGGCGGCCTGTACGCAATGGCTGGCGCAATTGCAACTTACCAACCTGCAGCATGCAAATACCACGCTGCGCACCCAGCTGGATGAATTCAACCGCTACCCGATGCGCGGCCTGGAACGCCTGCGGACGCTGGAATTGCTGCGTGAAACCGTGAGCCACGTACAAGGGGACTATGCCAAAAAGCTGTTCGCCAGGCCACTACCGCTGAGCAAGAGTGAGCTGTCGGTACTCCAGTCCATCGCCGGACTATGGCAAGGCATGGTTACCGGCTACCAGCGCTGCCTGCAGAATTATATTGCGGGCGACCAGCAACTGACCCCATATGGTGCGCAGCTATGCCAGCGCTGCCTGATGTACAGCGGCTTGCAGATTCTCGAATACCTGCGTACCAGCTATGAATTCGACGGCCAGTTATGGCACCAGATGCATGCGTTATACGCATTCGCCGAAGAACAGGGCCTGCACCAGACAGAAGTAGAGGACAAGCTGAATACGCATGATCACAAGTCATCCTGCAGCACCATTTACATCAAGGTATTGCTTGCCGCCCGTGCCCACCCGGAGGAATTGTCGCGCAGTCAACTACAATTGCTCGACCGCTGGCTTTCGCAGTGGAGTTCAACGCTCTCGCTGGAGCGAAACTATGCAGCCAGCAAGGGGGACGCCCTGCCACTGGCAGTGGATCTCGACGGTACGCAGGAATTGCAACAGGCCGCACAAACCAAACAGCATGGCAGCAACCCGCGCTTTCTCGCAATGGTACCGCTGAGCAAGCTGCTACGCGTAAAAATCATTCTATTGCAACAGGGACAAACGCCACAGCAGCTGGAACTGGGCAGCGGCATCAACAGCACCGATTGCGCCGCGCTACTCACTCGCCTGCACAAGCACTGGTGCGAAGAACGCCCGGAACGCATGGCAGAACGGCACAGCACCACACGTGAAACCCGGGCATGTTACGGCCTCGAAGACGTCTATGCCCATATTGCGAACAAGCCGTTCCGGACGAAGGACAAAGGAGGCAAAATCAGCAACGAGGCACGTAGTCAGATCGCAACCTTTGGTCGCGTGCTGTCCGACACCGGCCACGACGACGACCCCATGGAAACCTGGCAGATTGAGGATGAAAGCATACTCGGTGCCAGACTGTTGCGGCAGGAAGCCGGAGGAGCCCGGCTCAGCCCCAGGCAAATTATTGCAACACACCATGCCGAAGCCGCAGCCAGCACGCTCGGAGTGATTGCCTGGTTAACTGTTACTCGAAATGGACAATTGCGTGCCGGGGTTCGCCACCTTCCTGGCACCCCGCAGGCAGTTGAAATTAAAACCGCCAGCGCCAACCCTTCCGCATTGGCCGAAGCTGTTGCTCTACTACTGCCGGCTTTGCCAAAATTGAAAATTCCGGCCAGCCTTATTATTCCGCGCAACCTGTTTCAGGCCGGACACATGCTGGAAATCACTTCCAGTAGCGGAGAAAAGCAGAATGTGAAATTGGGATTCAGCGTGGAAAAAGGACTGGATTACGAGCGGGTCAGCTTCACGCCGACCACGCTTTAGGCCACCTGCTCTGCCTGCTGCGGGCAGCGCCGCTTGGCCGGGAACACGATGCTGAAAGTGCTACCCTTGCCTTCTTCGCTGGCAATTTCCAGCTTTGCCTGATGGCGATTTACTACGTGCTTAACGATGGCCAGCCCGAGGCCGGTACCACCGGTTTCGCGCGAACGGCTGCGATCAATACGATAAAAACGCTCGGTGAGGCGCGGAATGTGCTGAGACGCAATACCAATACCGCTGTCCTGTACACTGAACACGGGCTGGCCATCATGTTCCTGCCAGCGCAGTACAATCTCGCCTCCGGACGGAGTGTAGCGCACCGCATTGGTAACCAGGTTGCCGAAGGCACTGCGCAGTTCCTCGGTGTTGCCGCACAAGTCGCACTCGCTCTCCAGTTCGAGCCTTATCTTGTGCTGCCCACCGCTCAGCGACACGCCCTCCCGATGCAGCAAGTGCAGCATACCGCACACATCGACGGTATCCTCCTGCAGGGTGTTAAGCGAATTTTCCAGGCGCGACAATGTGAGCAGGTCATTCACCAGATGTTCCATGCGATACGTCTGCTCTCCCATCAGCTGCAAGGCGCGACGCGCCATCTCGTTGTCCAGATTCGGCATGTCATGCAGCGTTTCGACAAAACCATTGACCACAGTCAGCGGCGTGCGCAATTCGTGCGAGACGTTGGCGACAAAATCGCGGCGCATGGTCTCGATGCGCTCAAAATGGGTAATATCGCGACTGATTACCAGCTTTTTATCGTCGCCGTATGAGATCAGCTTGATCGACAGCACCAGATCTTCCTGGCGCATGCCGCGCAACACCAGTGGCTCGTCGAAATGACGCATGTTGAGATATTGCACAAAGGCCGGCTGGCGCTCCAGATAGGTGATCTGCTGACCAATATCGCGATGGACGTCAAGGCCAAAATGCTGTTCGGCCAACGGATTGCACCATTCAATGTGATCGGCCTCGTCAAGTATCACTACCCCTTCCGGTAGTGCGGCAGTTGCCTGCTCCATATCATGCAGTGCCGCCATGCGCTGTTCGCGCTCCTTGCGCTGCTGGCGCACCCGCTTGTTCAGCCGCACATATACCTCGCCCCATACCCCGGTACTTTCCGGTACCGGGCGTCCCTCCGGATCGTCCAGCCAGTTATCGAGGGCGGCCAGCCGCCGCAAATGAAACACGACACGCGCTATGAATCCCAGCGCAAGGAAAACCAGGGCCGGCAACGGCCCTGCTGCTGCCCATAGCAGCAGCGCGATCAACGCAAGGATCAACGGGGGAACCAGTGCATGCCGCCAGAAAACAGACATGATGCCATCCTTGAAAACCATGCCGGGTATTATACGGGGTGTGCTTCGGCGGACAACTTCCTGCAGGCCGGTGGTTTAGCTCAGTTGCACGAAAAACGGTAGCCGCTGCCGCGGACGGTCTGCACCAGCCGGTCCAAGGATGAGGACTCCAGCGCCTGGCGCAGGCGGCGGATGTGCACATCCACCGTGCGCTCCTCCACAAATACATGGTCGCCCCATACCTGGTCGAGCAATTGTGAGCGGCTATAGACGCGTTCGGTATGCGTCATGAAAAAATGCAGCAGCCGGAACTCGGTCGGTCCCAGTTCGATATGTTCGCCATTGGCGGTCACGCGATGGGTAGCGGGTGACAATTCCAGTCCCTGCACGCTCACCGTTTCATCGCTCATCTCGGGAGTACGCCGGCGCAGCACAGCACGGATACGCGCCATCAGCTCGCGCGGCGAGAACGGCTTGGTGATGTAATCGTCGGCACCGGACTCCAGTCCCAGCACCTTGTCGCGCTCGTCGGTGCGTGCAGTCAGCATGATGATGGGAATATTGCGCGTACGCTGATCGGCACGCAGGCGGCGTGCCAGCTCGACGCCGCTGGTGCCGGGCAACATCCAGTCGAGCAGGATCATGTCCGGAAGTTCGCGCCCGATCTGCGCCAGCGCACTGCCGGCATCGCTTGCCTGGATCGCCTGGAAACCGCATTGCGTTACATTGAAAGCGAGTAGCTCCTGGATTGCAGGCTCATCTTCTACCAATAAAATTTTTGCTGCCATATCCTCTGTCTCCGTCGTTCGTATTGCGACTGGCTTGCGATGGTATGAAAGAATTGTGACAGTTAGATGACATCTTGCACAATGCCGACGAAATCAGGAGTCGGATTGATGCCCCGGCGGGTGACGATGAACGCGCTCTGCCACATGCCCGGTATGCGCGGCAGCATGATGATGCAAGGCCGCATGCTCTGGCTGCTGTGGCAGCGACTTACCCATTATGTTTGGCAACAGCGAACCTATAACCATGCCTGTTGTACTCGCCAGCAGGCCGATCAGTTGCGGTGGCCAGACACTGTCGGAATACAGATTTTTCATCAGCAGCCACGTGCTAATGCCGAGCACGATGGACAGCGTGGCACCCTGGTTGTTGGCGCGTTTCCAGTAGAGACCGAACGCGAGCGGCACGAAGGCGCCAGCCAGCGTGACCTCATAAGCTTCCTCGACCATCTCGAAGATACTCGAATCCGAATGCAGCGCAAACCACAGTACTACGCCGCCGAACGCAAACAGGATCAGCCGCGTGTTGCGCAACAACTGGCGGTCGCTGGTATGCCTGGACAGGAAGTGCTTGAGGATGTTTTCGCTGACCATCACCGATGGCGCAAGCAGTGTAGCCGACGCCGTACTCATGATGGCCGACAGCAGCGCACCGAAGAACAGCACTTGCACGGCCCGTGGCGTGTGGTCGAGAATCAGGCGCGGCAACACCATTTGCGAATCGCTCTTGACCAGCCCGTTGAAAAAGGACGGATCGATCAGGGTCGCCGCAAATGCCAGGAACATCGGGATGAATGCGAACCCGAAATACAGCACGCCGCCCAGCACCGTACCGCGCACCGCGGTCTTTTCGTCCTTCGCCGAGGTCATGCGCTGAAACACGTCCTGTTGCGGAATCGAACCCAGCATCATGGTTACGCCCGCACCGATGAAGGCTATCCAGTCATTCGCCCCACCGCTTGGGAAGAACTGCAGCTTGCCTGCGGCCCGGGCCTGGTCAATCACATATCCGACGCCACCGGCGTTACCGCTGATCAGTACAGCAATTAACACCAGCGCGGCCATGATCACCGTCATCTGCACGAAGTCCAGCAGGGCCACCGACCACATGCCACCGAACAGGGTATAGCCGAGCACGATGGAAATACCGATCACCATGCCGGTTTCCTGCGTCACCGCGCCGCCGGTGACAATGTTGAACACCAGCCCGAGTGCGGTGACCTGCGCCGACACCCAGCCCAGGTAGGAGATCATGATGCACACCGACATGACCAGTTCGACCCAGCGATTGAAGCGCACGCGATAGTAATCGCCGATGGTCAGCAGGTTCATGCGGTATAGCCGCGGCGCAAAGAACAAGCCGGCAATGATCAGGCACAGGCTGGCGCCGAAGGGGTCGGCCACCACACCGCCGAGGCCGTCCTGCACGAAAGTCGCCGAAGTGCCGAGCACGGTTTCTGCGCCGAACCAGGTGGCAAACACCGTGCCCGTGACCACTGGTAGCGGCAGGTTGCGACCGGCCACCACGTAATCCCTGGCATTGTGAACCCGAGTGGAAGCATACAGGCCGATGCCAACCGAAACCAGTAGATACAGAATGACGAACCAGATCAACATGACTCAACCAGCCGCTAAAAATAACGGCGATTGTAATTCATGTCTCGTTCGGTGTGACGGGAAAATTGTTCATGAAAACAACAAGGGCTCCCATAGGAGCCCTTGTCCGGAACAGCCGGTAATTACAATTCCTTGGCGTGCGTAGCCAGATATTTTGCCACGCCGTCCGGCGAGGCATCCATGCCGGCCTTGCCCTTGTTCCAGCCGGCCGGGCAGACCTCGCCGTGCTCTTCGTTGAACTGCAGCGCATCGACCATACGGATCATTTCGTCGATATTGCGACCCAGCGGCAGATCGTTCACCACCTGATGGCGCACGGCGCCTGCACGGTCGATCAGGAACGAGCCACGAAACGCCACACCGCCGTCAGCCTCAACGTCGTAGGCCTTGCAGATTTCGTGCTTGATGTCTGCCACCAGCGGATAGCGCACCTGGCCGATGCCGCCCTTATCCACCGCAGTGTTCTTCCATGCGAGGTGGGTGAAGTGCGAGTCGATGGACACGCCGATCACTTCCACGTTGCGCTTCTTGAACTCATCCAGGCGATGGTCGAAAGCGATAATTTCGGAGGGGCAAACGAAGGTGAAGTCCAGTGGATAAAAGAACACCACGGCATATTTGCCGTTGATGTGCTTTTTCAGGTTGAAGTTTTCGTTGATCTCGTTGTTGCCCATCACGGCAACAGCGTTGAAATCGGGTGCATCTTTGCCGACGAGTACGGCCATGGTTTTCTCCTTGCTGAAAGTGATCTTGACAGAATTGCTGGGAGATCGAATTTAACCAGCGGCCAGACCGCTGTCAACCTTTCCCGGCAAATCGTCGCATCACATTAACATCTTCGCCAGGCGTCTCGTTCCACTCGAACTGGATACGGCGCAATGGAAACAAAAGGGACGGCAACACTGCCGCCTCCCTGCCCATGCCCGCTGCAGCAGTTTACTGCCGGTAATCCAGGGCAACGAACACGGTGCGTCCCGGCGTGTTGTAACCATGCACCAGCATATAATCCCGGTTGAATACATTGTCGGCCCGCAGCGACAGCTTGAGATGCTTGTCGATCGCATAGCGTGCGGTCAAATTCACCAGATCATAGGCGGCCAGCGTGGTACGAGCATAGGTATTAATGTCGATGTCCTCACGCGTACCGCTATATTGCCATTCGCCTCCTATCCTCCACGCACCTATTTGCCGAGCCAGCCCAAGGTTGGCATACGACCTGGCGCGGCGCAACAGGCGCAGGCCGGTCTGGCTGTCGCGCGGATTCTGCAATGTCAATGCAGCCTTGACTCCCGTATCGCCGAATTGTCCCCGATAGCCAGCTTCCATCCCGTCGATACGCACCTGGTTCAGGTTGACGTTGCTGGGGAACTGGTAGGTGATCAGGTCGCTGACGTGGTTGTCGAAATATGTCGCATCGAATTGCTGCCCATTGGCGGCATAGTGAATACCCAGTTCCTGGTCGCGTGAACGTTCCGGCCGCAGGTTGGGGTTACCGCCCCAGGCGGCTGGCGCATACATATCGTTGAAGGTGGGGGCCTTGAACGCCGTGCTGACGCTGGCGGTGGCGCGCCAGGCCGGATCGAGGGCGTAGCCGTAACCCAACCGCCAGGTATCGGCCGTGCCGAAATCGGAATAGCGGTCCTGGCGCAAATTGGCCTGCAACTGGTGCGCGCCGAAGTTGCCGGTATAACCGCCGAACAGCGAATTCGCCGAGCGCGAGGTGCGGGTGTATGCGGTATCGCTCGCCACCTGCTGGTCAAGCTTTTCCGCACCTAGCAACACGCTGTTATCGGCGTTCAGCAGCAAATCATTCTGCCAGGTAAGCTGGCGATTGCGGGTCTTGAAGTAATAGCCGTTGAACAGGTCGGGCAGGCCATTCAGGTAGTTCTTCAAATCATCGGTACCCTCCGACCATTGCAGCTTGCTGTGCCATGACCCGGTAAACCGGTTGTCCGATTCCAGCGAGTACTTGTCGAGCGTGGTGACACTATTGTTCACATCCGTCGGCAAGCCGAAGGCATTGTCGTATTGCGCATTGCCGCGGCTCTGGAACATCGATGCGGAAAGGCTGTTGTCCACATTAAATGCGTGGCGCACATTGGCAGAAAAACTGGTGTTGTCGTAGCCGTCCTTGTCCGGATTCACCGTGGGTACGATGCTCGGCTTGATGGCGGAGACACCTGCGGTCCGGTAGTGTGAAACCTGCAGGTTGAAGCCGGTATTGCCGCGCTGCCCGCCGAATCCGGCCGCCGCGCGTTGTGTATCATGCGTGCCTGCTCCGCCGCTTATGTTAAATGCGGGCGCACCTTTACCGCGCTTGGTGAATATCTGAATCACGCCGCCAATCGCCTCCGAACCGTACAGGCTGCTGACATTGCCGCGCACCACTTCGATGTGGTCGATCTGGTCCAGCATCAGTTGGTCGATGGCGGTCGCGCCGGTGGTGGCCGAATCGATGCGCATACCGTCCAGCAGCACCAGCACGTGATTGGAATTACTGCCGCGCAGGAACAGGCTGCCCTGTTGCCCGACCCCGCCTGACTGCGCAAATTCGACGCCCGCTACGTCCTTCAGCAGGGTCGGCACATCCGGCGCCTGTGAATTGCGGATGTCCCGCGCAGTAATCAGCGTGGTGCTTGCGAGGGATTGGTCCAAAGGCTGCGGTTCACGCGTGGCGGTAACCACAATTTCATCCAGCATGCCGTCCGATGCAGCGTGGGCGACAGGAGCGGCCGCGCACAGAATGGCGGCCAACAGGCTTGCTTGTTTCATGATGGTAGTTTTCCCGAGTAAATTCCAAGGATCCCCGTTGGAATGTTTAAACACGGAAAATACGCGGAGGGTAATCTGGACGTGCGGGCGCAGGACAGGGCCATAACCCGCCGTTCATGCGCCGCCCGCAGCATTTCCCGACCTGTGGGCTACGGCGCAAGGCACCATAGCCGCGCAAACAAGGCCGGTATCCGGGCTCGCAGGGGGTCACCAAAGACCAGAACGCATCACCTTCCCATGATTATTCACAGTGGTTCAAGACGCGCCCATACCTGCTTACCGTTGCGGGGGCAGCACAGGTTTTGCACCTGTTTCCCGTTTATCCGGGCATATGAAAATTGCCCGGCACCCTGAAGCACGGCTATTGTAACAAAGTAACGCGATCCCCGCCTGTCATCGCAAACAACTTTCAAAAATTCTCGTTACCGTTTGACTTGTCAAGCTTTTCTAAACTATAGTTTGCGCGTGAGGGCCGAATTCGACACTTTGGAGCACAAACTGGCGCAACTGGTGCAGTTGAGCCAGCGCCTGCGCGCGGAAAATCATGAGTTACGGCAGGCCTTGGCCGAAAGTCAAAGCGATCAGCGACATTGCAACGACAAAGTCGGCCAAGCCAAAGCTCGTCTGGAAAAGCTTCTGAAACAACTACCTGAAGACGCATGAGCGGCGACAACATCAAAACGCTGGATATCAAAATCCTGGATCGCGACCTGCGCGTCGCCTGCCCGGAAGACGAGCGTGCAGAACTGCTCGATGCGGTCGCCTATCTCGACAAAAAAATGCGCGAAATTCGCGACAGCGGCAAGGTCGCGTCGGTCGAACGCATCGCCATTATGGCCGCCCTGAATATCACCCACGAACTACTGACCATGCGCCTTGGTGGCGGTTTTGACTTGGCCGAGTTTAAGCGTAGAATGCAGGCCATGGAGACAACCATCGACGACACGCTTGCGGAACAAGATGAGTTGTTCTGATGGATGTCAGGGCTTGTCCCCTGCGGTGCCCGCAAGGTTCATATATTCTTAGAACCAATATGCTATGCGCATGGCCGCTACCCGAAATGCTGCTGTTGTGCGCGTCCCTCGACGGATGTACCTGATGCGGCTGGAGAGCGACCTTCTTGAACCCAAGGTTCAAGATGCTGGACCAATACGGCACAGGTGGGGGACTCTATATTTTGATGCGGCTTCGGCCGCATTTCTTTTTGGGAAAAGCGCCACGAGATACTGGTTATAGTCTTCTGTAGAAGCTGGCTGAACCAGGATTCTCGACCGCCCACCGGCAGTTTTAAGAATCAATTCAAGCCGCGACACCGCGATAATGCCATTGAAATATCCCCCACGGGAGATCAACAACCATTTTACCAATGGTGGTAATAATTGACTAATTGACACGGGCGTTCACATCGGTATACGATTATCTTCCCATCCAACAATTTTAGAAGGGGATTTAGAGTGAGGAAATTATTGACGCTTTTAGTAGCTGTCGCTGGATTAATGACTATGTCTGCAACGGCGAGCGCCTTCTCAACTGCACCATGCAAGGCCTGCCATGCACTTGACCATGATGTTGTAGGTCCTGCCTGGGACAGAATTGCAAAGAAATATGGTAGTGAGGAAGAACTGGCAAAAGTTTTCAAGTCTGGCTTTAAAGTAGCAGATCGCAAAATCGCCCAGTCTGAGCCCAAATTCAAAGGCCAGGCAGGCACTATGACAGGCATGTACGGCATGTACATCAAGGGCCACGAAGATGACGCCGCAAAAGCCCTTTTTGCTGCTGTTAAGTCTGGCAAGATGTAAGCACTTTATAGTGTTAGCAGTTGTTAAAGGCGGCCTGCTGGGCCGCCTTTTTAATGCTTGCCTGCTTAACCGACATGGATGTTTGGTTTTATGACAGAGCATAAACGGTTTGTAAGCTTTGCCATCGCGTTCCAAATCAGGTGTGAGTCCAGACAAAAAAGTGCGAAATCACCCCAGAACTGAAATAACCGAACCGGCAATATTCAATTTAATCGACAAGATAAATCAGGGAGGTTTTTGTTGAGGTACTGGCTGATGAAATCCGAACCCTCCGACGTCAGTATCGACGACCTCGCCGCATTGCCTGACCAGACCATAGACTGGTATGGCGTGCGTAACTATCAGGCGCGCAACTTCATGCGCGACCAGATGCGGGTCGGCGACGGCGTGCTGTTCTACCACTCCAACTGCAAGCAGCCCGGTATCGCAGGCATTGCGCGCGTTGCCAGCACCGCCTATCCTGATGCCAAGCAATTCGACAAGGGCAGCAAATACTTCGATCCCAAAGCCACGCATGAAGCGCCGCGCTGGTTCAACGTCGACGTACAGTTGGTGAAGAAAATCGAACTGATCCCGTTGGCCGAGTTGCGCAACCACCCCGAGCTCGAGCGCATGCGCACCCTGCAACGCGGCAACCGGCTGTCAATCACCCCGCTTGATCCCGCCGAGTGGAAGTTCATCACCTCCAGGCTGGTGCACGGCTAACATGGAGTGGGCACTCGCCTATCTGCTACTCGGGGCCATTGCGGGATTTCTCGCCGGGTTATTCGGCGTCGGCGGAGGTCTGCTGCTGGTACCCGTATTGCTATTCCTGTTTGATGCGCAGCATTTTTCTGCCCATTACGCGCTGCATATGGCGCTAGGTACCGCGATGTCCACTATCCTGTTCACCTCGCTCGCCAGCGCGCGCAAACACCACCAGCATGGTGCAGTAAACTGGCAAACCGTGCGTAACATCACGCCAGGCATTCTGCTCGGCACCGCGCTAGGCACCCTGTCCGCCGCCTCCATTTCGCCGCTTGGACTGGGTATTTTCTTTGCATTGTTCGTGTATTTCGCCGCGGCGCAGATGCTGCTCGAAGCACGCCCCAAGCCTTCGCGCCAACTACCTGGATTTGTGGGCATGGGCATCGTCGGCACCCTCACGGGATGGATCAGCAGCCTGGTCTCCATAGGCGGAGGCACCATCTCTGTACCCTTCCTGATCTGGTGCAACCTGCCATTGCGCAATGCCATCGGCACCTCCGCGGCAATCGGCTTCCCCGTTGCGGTAGGCGGCACCATTGGCTACATTGCTACCGGCCTGAACGTTCACTCGCTGCCTGCACCCAATCTGGGCTTCGTCTACTTGCCCGCCCTGCTGTGGGTCGCGCTCGCCAGCCTGTTCACCGCCCCCTTGGGCGCCATGGCCGCGCATCGCATGCAGGTAGGGTTGCTGCGCAAGCTGTTTGCCGTGCTGCTGGTCATACTGGCAAGCAAGCTTTTGCTGGAAGTCATATAAGCTGGCGCAATAAAAAAGCCGGCGTAAGCCGGCTTTTCCATAACTGCCATTTTACTTGGCCAGTCCCAGAATAAATTTAACCAGATCCTTGACGTCCGCCTCGCTGGCAGCCTGTGGCGGCATTGGCATGCCACCCCAGACACCGCCGCCGCCCTTCTTGATTTTGGCCACCAGCATGGCCTCGGCCTTGGGGTCACCCTTGTATTTCTTGGCCACATCCATCCACGCCGGGCCCAATACCTTGTGATCGATCGCATGGCAGGCAATACAGCCGTTTTTCTGGGCCAGCGGCGGCATATCAACTGCCAGCGCACTGCTTCCAATCATCAAGCCGGTTGCTGCTGCTAAAGTCAGAATTGCAGTTCTCATGATTTTCTCCATTCAGCGGTTAACAATTCAAATCCTCTATTAGCATATTCTAAACTTCTCCTGCCCGTTTGCAAGCATATTCGCGCCGGTTTTTCCAAAAGCACAACGCAGTGATTACTTGACCAAATCCAGCATGAATCGGACCAGTTGCGCGATCTCTGCCTTCTTGGATCCACTCGGATCGTTGGCTGGCATCGGCGCCGAACCCCAATTGCCAGAACCGCCCATGGATACCTTCATGACCAAGCCCTCAACCAGCGGATAATCCTTGCCACGGTAATTAAAAACCGTCACCCCCTTGTACCTGGCGGCTATGTCCTTCCACGCCGGGCCGACCATTCTATAGTCGATGGCATGGCATGCCGTGCAATTCAATTCTCTTGCCAGTTGCGGCATATTTGCGGCCACGCCATCTACAGTCACCAAGCTAGCAAATATGGCGACCCCCGCTATTAATACAGACTTCATGATTTCTCCACTGCAAACTTGCCCAAACACGAAAAAGCCGGCTCATGCCGGCTTTTTCTGCAACAAGCTGGATCGCGATTACTTCTTCTTCGCCAAGCTCTGCTCGAACTCGACCAGCTTGGTAATGTCAGCCTTGTGGGCGCCACTCGGATCGTTGGCCGGCATCGGCATGGAACCCCAGTCGCCAGAACCGCCCTTGGACACTTTCATCACCAAGCCTTCGATCAAGGGATAGGTCTTGCCGTTGTATGTAAAAGTCTTGACGCCCTTGCCAGTATAACGGTCTGCAACATCCTGCCATGCCGGACCGACTATTTTTTTATCGATGGCGTGACACGCAACGCAATTATATTTATGTGCCAATGGCGGCATCTCGACAGCCATTGCACTACCTGCAACCATCAATCCCGCTACTGCGGCAATTCCTACAACGATAGATTTCATTGCTTCTCTCCTCTTTCATTTAGAATTCAGGCTACTGAAGGCAGGATATTGCGTGCCCGTCGTTTCACAACCGACTCCGCCTGACTAGATTAAGCCATACTTCATCCGTTACGTCTACTAACGCCACCCCGTCAAAAACGTTGACAGTATTCCTTCATCGTTCGCACTGCCCGCACCCAAAGTATTGAGAGATAAACTTGCTCAACAGAACAAACTTTTCGAAATTTAACCATGTCAAAAGGAAGGGATTGCATGTC
The DNA here is from genome assembly GCA_964568895.1 of uncultured Sideroxydans sp. Taxonomy (GTDB): domain Bacteria; phylum Pseudomonadota; class Gammaproteobacteria; order Burkholderiales; family Gallionellaceae; genus RI-121. Next base: position 17,755 of record CAZMSI010000007.1, read on the forward strand.
CGGGATATGCCTCAACAGATGAGAAATATTTCGTGAATCAGACGCTTCGCATCGTCAATCGTGACCCGCTTCCAGCCAGCCGAGCAGCGTCGCCCATTGCGCCACATCGTGCTCTGCCTGGTAGTGCGGCAAATCGAAAATACTCTTGCCCTCGAACGCCGCATTCACGTACACCTGCGCCTCGCGCAGGTAGGCCAGTACCGGCATGTCCAACTGTTGCAGGAATTGTTCCAGTGTCACCGCAGCACGGGTGCGCGGTGCCATGCGCATACCAACCACGCCGATTTGCACGCGTCCCTTGCGCGCTGCCTTCATTTCACTCAGCGCACGCAGAAAGTCGTAGCTGGCCTGGATGTCGTACAGCGACGGCGCAATCGGCACCACCACGCGATGCACCAGCTTCAGCGCATGCTCCAGATTCTTGCCATGTAGCGCAGCGGGCGAGTCGATCACCAGCCAGTCAGCGCCTTCGTTGCGCTTGCCCTTCTCGTCCTGTAACGGCCAGATCATCGGCAACTCGCCGCTGCGCTGCGCCAGCCACAGCATGGAGGATTTCTGCCGGTCCAGGTCGAGCATCGCCACATGTTGCCCGCGCGATGCCAGATATCCCGCAATATTGGTGGAAAGCGTAGTCTTGCCGCTTCCGCCCTTGGGGTTGGCAATCAGAATGGCTTTCATACATTCCCCCTCCGGATAATTATTTTTCCACCTGCGACACATCGCGTACCGCACCTTTTGCGGCACTGGTCGTCATGGCAGCGTAGGCACGCAATGCGGCGGATATGGGACGCTCGCGGCTTACCGGCTTCCACGCGGCGCTACCTTTCGCTTCCATTGCTTCGCGCCGCCGCTCCAACTCTTCCACCGATACAGCGAGATGAATACGACGGTTGGGAATGTCGATCTCGATGGTATCGCCTTCCGCCACCAGGCCGATGGCGCCACCTTCCGCCGCTTCCGGCGAGGCATGGCCGATGGACAGACCCGAAGTGCCGCCGGAAAAACGTCCATCGGTCAGCAAGGCGCAAACCTTGCCCATCCCTTTCGACTTCAGGTAGCTGGTCGGGTACAGCATTTCCTGCATGCCCGGCCCACCGCGCGGCCCTTCGTAGCGGATCACCACCACGTCGCCGGCGACAATCTGGTCGCCGAGGATCGCTTCCACCGCGCTGTCCTGGCTTTCGAACACGCGCGCGCGGCCGCTGAATTTCAGGATACTGTCGTCCACCCCCGCAGTCTTCACGATGCAGCCGTCCAGTGCGATGTTGCCGTGCAGCACGGCCAAGCCACCATCCTGCGAATAGGCATGTTCCTTGTCGCGGATGCAGCCGGTCGCACGATCATTGTCGAGTTCCGGATAGCGCATCGACTGCGAAAATGCGATGGTGGTGGGAATGCCGCCGGGCGCGGCACAATAGAAATCCTTCACCGCAGTATCGGTCGTACGCTGCACGTCCCATTGTTCAAGCGCAGCCCCCAGGCTGGCTGCGTGTACCGTTGGCACGTCGCGGTGTAACAGGCCAGCGCGATCCAGCTCACCGAGGATGCCCAGCACGCCACCGGCGCGGTGCACGTCTTCCATGTGGTACTTCTGCGTAGAAGGCGCCACCTTGCACAGGCAGGGCACGCGGCGCGAAACTTCGTCGATGTCGGACATGGTGAAATCCACACCGGCTTCCTGCGCCACGGCCAGCAGATGCAGCACGGTGTTGGTCGAGCCGCCCATCGCCACATCCAGACTCATCGCATTCTGGAATGCCTCAAACGTTGCGATGCTGCGCGGCAGCACGCCGGCATCATCCTGTTCGTAATAGCGGCGGGTGATGTCGACGATGGTGCGCCCCGCACGCAGAAACAGCTGCTTGCGATCGGCATGTGTCGCCACCAGTGAGCCGTTGCCGGGCAGCGCCAGTCCCAGCGCCTCGGCCAGGCAGTTCATCGAATTCGCAGTAAACATGCCGGAGCAGGAACCACAGGTGGGACAGGCGGAACGTTCCATATCGTTCACTTCGGCGTCGCTGTTGCGGCTATCGGCGGCCTCGATCATCGCATCGATCAAATCCACCTTGCGCGCTTCGCCGTGCCATTGCACCTTGCCCGCTTCCATCGGCCCGCCGGACACGAATACCACCGGGATGTTCAGACGCAATGCCGCCATCAGCATCCCCGGCGTGATCTTGTCGCAGTTGGAAATGCACACCATGGCGTCGGCACAATGCGCGTTGACCATGTATTCCACGCTGTCCGCGATCAGGTCGCGGCTGGGCAACGAATACAGCATGCCGCCATGGCCCATGGCAATACCGTCGTCCACGGCAATGGTGTTGAACTCCTTGGCCACGCCGCCGGCCTTCTCGATCTCGCGCGCTACCAGTTGCCCCATGTCTTTCAGGTGCACGTGCCCCGGCACGAACTGGGTAAACGAATTGACCACGGCAATGATCGGCTTGTCGAAATCGCCGTCCTGCATGCCGGTGGCGCGCCACAACGCGCGCGCGCCAGCCATGTTGCGGCCGTGGGTAGTAGTGCGGGAACGATAAACAGGCATCTTGATCTCTCGAAAAATTAAAGGCGCTCAACCGCGCCGACGTATAATCCGGACTTAAATTCTACACCGATTGACTTGTTCCGATGCTGATCCACCCCCAAATAGACCCCATCGCCGTCCATTTCGGCCCCAACTACGGTATCCACTGGTACGGCCTGATGTACCTGCTCGGTTTCGCCATGTTCCTGTGGCTGGGCAGGAAACGCCTGCGCGAACTCAACCGTCCCGGCTGGGATGCCAAAATGCTGGACGACCTGCTGTTTTACGGCGTGCTCGGCGTGGTGCTGGGCGGGCGCCTGGGCGAAGTGCTGTTTTACGAACCCGGTTATTACTTCAGTCACCCGCTGAAAATCTTCGCGGTATGGGAAGGCGGCATGTCGTTTCACGGGGGCTTCATCGGGGTGATGCTGGCCATGTTCCTGTTCGCGCGCCAGCGCCGTTTCCGCTGGCTGCAACTGATGGATTTCATCGCACCGCTGGTGCCGCTGGGGCTGGGCGCGGGACGCATCGGCAATTTCATCAACGGCGAATTGTGGGGACGTCCCACCAATGTGCCGTGGGCTATGATCTACCCGAAAGTGGACAACATCCCGCGCCATCCTTCCGAGCTATATGAATTCGCGCTGGAAGGCGTTGCATTATTCACCATCCTCTGGCTGTATTCGAAAAAACCGCGCCCGGTCGGCGCGGTATCCGGCCTGTTCCTGATCGGCTACGGAAGCTTCCGCTTCATCGCGGAATTCTTCCGCAATCCGGACAACGGCATCTTCGGGCTGATGACTTTCGGCGTCAGCATGGGACAATGGCTGAGCCTGCCGATGGTGCTGGCCGGCATCGCCATGATGATCTGGGCGCACCGCAAGCCGGTCAATAAGGAATCCAGATGAACTTTGGGATTGAAAACATCGAAGTCTTGCTGCTGATCGCCGCCGTGGTGGCAATGTTCACACGCAGGCTGCACGTGCCTTACAGCGTAGGACTGGTTGCCACCGGCATCATGCTGGCGATGTTTTCGATCCAGCTCGACATTACCCTGACCAAGGAACTGATCTTCACCATGCTGCTGCCGCCGCTGATTTTCGAAGCAGCATTTTTCCTGCACTGGCAGGAACTGCGCCGCGACTTCTGGGTGATCACCACGCTGGCCAGTATCGGCGTCATATTATCCGCTGCGATCACCGCCACCGGCATGCACTATCTCGCCGGCTGGCAATGGATGGGCGCACTGATCTTCGGTGTACTAATCGCCGCCACCGACCCGGTGTCGGTGATCGCCACCTTCAAGGAAGCGGGCGTGCACGGCAGATTGCGCATCCTGGTGGAAGCGGAAAGCCTGTTCAATGATGGTGCGGCCGCAGTATTGTTCGGTGTGGTCATCGCGATTGCTGCCGGGCAGGCGGTCACCCCCGCCTTTGTCGGCCTGGCGCTGCTCAAGACCGTAGGCGGCGGTATCCTGTGCGGCGCGCTAACCGGCTGGGCGATGCTGTTCCTGGCCGGCCGCACCACCGACCATCTGGTGGAAATCACCTTCACCACGGTGGCTGCCTACGGCTCGTTCCTGCTGGCCGAGCATTTCGAAGTTTCGGGCGTACTGGCCACGCTGACTGCCGGTCTGATGATGGGAAACAGCGGCGCCTCGGGCGCAATTTCGGCTCGCGGCCGCGAAGCGGTCGAGTCGTTCTGGGAGTACGTTGCCTTCGTAGCGAATTCGCTGATCTTCCTGTTGATCGGCATTCGCGAGGAGCAGCAGAATTTTGCCGAACTATGGATGGTCGCCCTGCTCGCCATCCTGTTGGTGATGATCGGCCGCGCGGTGGCAATTTATCCGACCTGCGCCCTGTTTGCCGGCAGCCGCCTGCGGGTATCGGCACGCCACCAGCACGTGCTGGTGTGGGGTGGACTGCGCGGTGCACTGGCACTGGCACTGGCGCTGGGCCTGCCGGACAACATTCCGCAGCGCGAGGAAATCATCACCATCGCCTTTGCCGTGGTGGCATTCTCGGTTTTCGCGCAGGGCCTGACCATGACGCCGATGCTGCGCCGGATGGGGGAAATTTCCCCGCACAAGGAATAGAATCCAGCCATGAGCAAAGCAGAAAAAGACCCGAAAGAAGAACCGGCTCCGGAAATACAGCCGGAAGCTCCACCAGCGCCACCTGAGAAACGCTCTGCCCGCTCGCTCGGTCGTCATCTACGCGCCGCACTCGCCCACCAGTTCAGCGTGCGCGACGACCAGGCCGGCTACGCGGAGATCGACAGCAACATCCGCGAGATGGTCGAGTTCAGGGGCACCCGCCTGTGGGTGCTGATGTTCGCAATCGTCGTCGCGTCGATCGGCCTCAACGTGAATTCGACCGCAGTAATCATCGGCGCCATGCTGATCTCGCCGTTGATGGGTCCGATCATGGGCATCGGTTACGGCATTGGCATCAACGACTTCGAGTTGATCAAGAAATCGTTCAAGAGCATCAGCATCGCGGTGGTGATCAGTATCCTCAGCGCCACGCTGTATTTCCTGATAACGCCCTTGTCGGAAGCGCGCTCCGAACTGCTGGCGCGCACCACGCCGACACTATGGGACGTGCTGATCGCGCTGTTCGGCGGACTGGCCGGCATCCTCGCCACCACGCGCAAGGAAAAATCCGACGTAATCCCGGGCGTGGCCATCGCCACCGCGCTGATGCCGCCGCTATGCACCGCGGGCTACGGGCTGGCCACCGGCCACTTGTCCTATTTCTTCGGCGCGTTCTACCTGTTCTTCATCAACCTGGTATTCATTGCGCTGGCCACCGTGCTGTTCATCGGCTACCTCAACCCGCCGCACAAGCGCTTCGTCGATGCTGCGATGGAAAGCAAGG
>CAZMSI010000008.1:0-20468 GCA_964568895.1 uncultured Sideroxydans sp.
ACAATGGATCAGCGTCACCCCCAAGGGGCGCATGCTAATCCGCAATATTTGCATGATTTTCGACAAATACCTGCGCACAAAGCAGGAACATGCGCGCTATTCCAAGGTAATATAGCGTTTCATGAACATATTACGACGAGTTGCCCAAGTCAGGCAGCCGCATGGAGGGGAACCCCGAACGGGAGAGGCATGAACAGAAAAGTAGATGATTTTCGCCTGCGCTTCGGCAAGCAGGAACTCATACCGATCATGATCGGCGGGATGGGTGTGGACATTTCCACTGCTGAACTGGCGCTGGAAGCTGCGCGCCTGGGTGGCATCGGGCACATTTCCGATGCCATGGTGCCGACCGTGTCCGACCGCCGCTACGATACGGACTTCGTCAAGGAAAAACTGAAGAAGTACAAATACAACATCGACAACACCGACAAGTCCGCAGTGAAGTTCGACCTTGGACAGATCGCCGAGGCGACGCGCCTGCATGTAAGCAGGACGATGGAGGCCAAGCGCGGCAGCGGCATGGTGTTCATCAATTGCATGGAAAAGCTCACCATGAACGCACCGCGCGAAACGCTCAAGGTGCGCCTGCACGAAGCGCTGTCGGCCGGCATCGACGGCATCACGCTGGCGGCGGGCCTGCATCTGGGATCGTTCACGTTGATGGAAGACCACCCGCGTTTCCGCGATGCCAGGCTCGGCATCATCGTTTCCAGCCTGCGCGCGCTGCAGCTATTCCTGCGCAAGAACGCCAGGCTCGACCGCCTGCCGGACTATATCGTGGTGGAAGGCCCGCTGGCCGGCGGCCACCTCGGCTTTGGCATGGACTGGGCGCAATACGACCTTGCCACCATCGTCGCCGAAATCCAGGCCTGGATGAGCGCGGAACATCTCGACATTCCGCTGATCCCGGCCGGCGGCATTTTCACCGGCAGCGACGCAGTCGCCTTCCTGGAGCATGGCGCCGCCGCGGTACAGGTGGCTACGCGCTTTACCGTGTCGACGGAATGCGGCCTGCCGGCGGACGTAAAGCAGGAATACTTCAAGGCCAGCGAAAAAGACATCGAGGTCAACACCATTTCGCCGACCGGCTATCCGATGCGCATGCTGAAAAACAGCCCGGCCATCGGCTCCGGCATCCGCCCCGGCTGCGAATCCTACGGTTACCTGCTCGATGCCAACGGCAACTGCTCCTACATCGATGCCTACAACCGCGAAGTGGCATTGCATCCGGATGCCAAGAAAATCTCGGTGATGGACAAGACCTGTCTGTGCACCCACATGCGCAACTTCAAGTGCTGGACCTGCGGCCACTACACCTACCGCCTGAAGGACACTTCGCACAAGCTGGCTAATGGCAAATACCAGATGCTCAGCGCGGAGCATATCTTCCATGATTACCAGTTCAGCTCCGGCAACAAGGTCGCCCTGCCGGACGCCGTCGCCGAAACATTCTCTCATCCCGCCTGAATGAAATAAGCAGGCGTTCCCGCCTGAAGGTTGCGCTTGGCTTATAATTGGACCATCGTTTCCAGAGCGGGTGGCGACATGAACAAATACCTCAAATACGGTTTACTCACGGCCGGTGGCGCAGCGCTGGTGGTTGCCGGCGGCGCAGCCTACATCGCCGCGACTTTCAATCCCAACGATTACAAGGCGCAGATCATCAAGGCGGTCAAGGACAGCAAACAGCGCGACCTGAAACTGGACGGCGATATTTCGCTCACCTTCTTCCCCAGCATTGGCGCCAAGGTCAGCGGGGTCTCGCTGTCCGAGTTCAAGAGCAGCCAGCAATTTGCCGCCGTTGCCAACGCCCAGGTATCGCTGGCGCTGCTGCCGCTGCTGCACAAGCAGGTGGTGGTGAACGAAATCACGCTAAGCGGCCTGCAGGCACACCTGGTCAAATACAAGAACGGCAAGACCAACATCGATGATCTGCTGGGAAGCAGCCCGCAGCCCGCAACAGGCAAGCCGGCAACGGAGAGCAAACCGGCCGCCGCCGGTTCCGCTCCGCCGGTCAAACTCGACATTGCCTCGATCAACATCGACCACACCGAACTGAGCTATCGCGATGAAGCAAGCGACGCGCAATATACGCTGAAGAACATCAGCCTCAAGACCGGCCGCATCGCCAGCGGCGTGAACAGCCCGGTCGAATTTTCCGCCCAGGTGCAAGCCAACCAGCCAAAGCTCGATTTGTCGATACAGGCCAAAACCAGCCTCGGCATCGACCTCGACAGGAATATCTACCAGATCGAAGGACTGGACCTGCAGGCCAGGGGCAGCGCCGCCGGCATCAGCAACCTGGCGGTGCAGGTCAGCGGCAATGCCGCGGCCGATCTCGCCGCCCACAGCTTCAATGCACAGAAACTGTCCCTTGCAGTCAGCGGCAAGCAGGGCGGCAACGACATCACCGCCACGCTCGCACTGCCGTCCTTCGAAGGTACCGCCAAGGCCTTTGGCAGCAAGACGTTGAGCCTGACCATGGATGCCAAAGGCGATGCCTTGCCGGGCAAGCACGTCAGCAGCAAGATGAATGGCAGCTTTGCCTACGACGGTGACAAGCAAAGCTTTTCGGCTCATCTTGCCGGCGGCCTGCTGCAGAGCAAGGTCAAAGCGACGGTGGCAGTCAGCAATTTCGCCAACCCGTTCATCCGCTTCAATGCCGACATCGACCAGTTCGACGTAGATCAGTATTTCCCGCCATCAGGCAAACCGCAGGCTGGCAGTAGTGGTGGTGGCAGCGCCCCCGAGAAACCTTTCGACCTGTCCGCGCTGAAAAAACTCAATCTCGAAGGCAAGCTGCATATCGGTGCGCTCAAGGTTGCCAACGTGAAATCCAGCAACATCAACATCAACGTCAAGGCGCGCAATGGCGTGCTCAACGTCGACCCGCTGTCGGCCAAACTGTATGACGGCGGCATCAACGGCAAAATCACGGTAAATGCTGCGCAAGCCACACCAGGCTTTGCCGTCAGGCAATCGCTCACCGGCATCAACATCGGGCCGCTGCTCAACGATGCGGCCAAGGTCGGCATGCTGGAAGGCAAGGGCAATGTCGCGATGAACCTGACCACCCGCGGCAACACTGTGAGCGCGCTGAAGCAGGCACTCAACGGCAGCATGAGCCTGAACCTGAAAGACGGCGCAATCAAGGGCATCAACATCGCCAAGAAGCTGCGCGAAGCGCAGGCCATGCTCGGCAAAGGCGGCGGCACGACGCAGACCCAGACCGCCAATCAGGCCGAGAAAACCGATTTCAGCGAACTGAAGGCGAGTTTCAAGGTCAGCCACGGCGTGGCACACAACGAGGACCTGTTGCTGATGTCGCCGCTGTTGCGGGTAACCGGCAGCGGCGACATCAACATCGGCCACGACAGCCTCAACTATGTCACCAAGGCCAAGCTGGTCGGTTCGCTGCAGGGCCAGGGCGGACAGAACAACCTCTCCGGCATCACCGTGCCGGTACGCCTGAGCGGGCCCTACAACAACCTCAAATACACCCTGGATTTCGGCGCGATGGTCACTGAAGCGGCGAAACAGAAAGTCAAAAACAAACTGGAAGAACAACTCAAGGGAGGCCTGAAAGGGCTATTCCAGTAAGCCGGTGAAATCCTTCGCGCAACGCATCGTCGCGTGGCAGCGCACGCATGGCCGCCACGACCTACCGTGGCAGCATGCCGATGCCTACCGGGTGTGGCTGTCAGAAATCATGCTGCAGCAGACCCAGGTCGCCACCGTCATCCCCTACTACTTGCGTTTCATCGAAGTGTTCCCGAATGTTGCCGCACTGGCCGCGACCAGTGAAGAAAATGTGCTCGCTCACTGGAGCGGCCTCGGCTATTACGCACGCGGGCGCAACCTGCACCGCGCCGCACGGGTCATCGTCGAAAAACATGGCGGCACATTCCCGCGCGACTTTGAACAGATCCAGGAACTGCCGGGCATTGGCCGCTCCACTGCCGCCGCCATCTGCGCGCTGGCCCTGCACCAGCGTCGCGCGATACTGGACGGCAACGTCAAGCGCGTGCTGGCACGGCACAGCGGCATCACAGGCTGGCCCGGCGACAAAAAAGTGGAAGCTCAGCTGTGGCAGCAGGCCGAAGCGCTGCTGCCGCAACGCGATATCGCCGCCTACACCCAGGGGCTGATGGATCTGGGCGCATCGGTGTGTGTACGCAGCAAACCGCAGTGCGATACCTGCCCGCTGCAGGATGACTGTATTGCCCTCGACACCAACCGTACCGGCGAACTGCCCGCCCCGCGCCCGAAGAAAAGCGTACCCGAAAAACACTGCGCTTTCCTGCTGCTGCGTCACGGCAACGACATCCTGCTGGAGAAGCGGCCGGGCAGCGGCATCTGGGGCGGGCTGTGGTGCCCGCCGCAATTCGACGACGAAAAATTGGCGCGCGCCTGGTGCGCGCGGCAAGGCCTGGAAGTGGCATCCGAAAGCAGACTGACTCCGTTCGCCCATAGCTTTACCCATTTCAGGCTGCATATTGCGCCGGTACTGCTCGACGTCAAGAACAGCCCGCGCCGCGCCGAACAACCGGGGCGGTTATGGATGGCAACGGGCGAGGCGTTGCAGGCGGCGATTCCCGCACCGGTGCGCGTACTGCTGAAAAAGCTGGAAAATGGGCGATCCGACTTATAGCGTACCGCTTTCCTATCCCGACGATGCGAGTGCCTGCTTCGCCACTATCGCCGATCTGCCGTGGGCCATCTGGCTGGACAGCGCGGGGCGCGGGCGTTACGACATCCTGTGCGCCCGGCCGGTGGCAACGCTGGTAACGCAGGGCAACGAGACGCTCATTACCGACGGCAAAAGCGAACATCGTTCGTCCGCGGATCCGTTCGATCTGCTGCGTCGGCAACTGGGTGCAACCACCGGCACCACACCGAACATCCCGTTTGCCGGCGGCGCCGTAGGCTACTGGGGATACGATCTGGCACGACGCCTCACGCTGCTGCCACAGTCGGCACGGGACGCCGAAAATCTGCCGGAGATGGCGGTAGGCATTTACGACTGGGCGGTGGTGATTGATCACCAGGAAAAAACCGCGCGGCTGGTCTCGCACCAGCGTGTAAAAGAAACGAGACAGGTACTGCCGCAAATCCTGGCGCGCCTGCAACAGGCTGACAGTACGCCGCAGCATGAATTTCGGGTGCACGGGGACATCCGCTCGAATTTGAGCCGCAGCGATTACCAGACGGCATTCAACGCAGTACAAAACTACCTGCATGAGGGCGACTGCTATCAGGTCAACCTGGCACAGCGCTACGCGGCAAAGGCCAGCGGCGATGCGCTGGAAGCCTATCTGGAGTTGCGCCGCATCAACCCCGCCCCCTATTCCGCGTTCCTCAGCCTGCCGCAGGCGCAGATACTGAGTTCCTCGCCCGAACGCTTCCTGCAGGTATGCAACGGCACCGTGGAAACCCGGCCGATCAAGGGCACCCGGCCACGCCTGACCGACCCGATGGAAGACGCGCGCATGGTCGAGGATTTGCGTAGCCACGCCAAGGATAGAGCGGAAAACCTGATGATCGTGGACCTGTTGCGCAATGATCTGGGCAAGAGCTGCATTCCGGGATCGGTAAACGCGCCCAGGCTGTTCGAAATCGAGAGCTACGCCAACGTGCATCACCTGGTCAGCACCGTGACCGGTCAGCTGGCACCCGGGCAGGATGCGCTGGCGCTGCTACGCAACTGCCTCCCTGGCGGTTCGGTAACCGGCGCCCCCAAGCAGCGCGCCATGGAAATCATCGAACAACTGGAACCCAACCGGCGCGGCGTGTATTGCGGAGCCATCGGCTACACCGGCTTCGACGGCAACATGGACACCAGCATCGTCATCCGCACGCTGGTTTATTCGGGCGGCGAAATCCGCTTCTGGGCCGGCGGCGGCATCGTGGCCGACTCGGTTATGGCGAGCGAGTACGGAGAAACCCTGGACAAGGCTTCAGCCATGCTCAGGCTGCTGGAACAATTTGGCGGCAGGATGGCAGAACAAGAATAAATGGCCAGCATATGCCGGCCATTAGTTTGGTGGTGATAGGTGGATTTGAACCACCGACCCCAGCGTTATGAGTGCTGTGCTCTAACCAACTGAGCTATATCACCGTAAACCTGAAAGAGGGCGGCATTTTCCGGATTTGGCGCCTTCTTGTCAATCGCACCGCTGCATCAGTTGCAGGCTGCAGCCTTCAATTCGCTGCCCGGAAAGCCTTTTTGCAGGGCCGCGATTTTGGCGGTAAGCGTACTGTCCGGATTCCGGAATGTAAATACCGTGAACTTGAGTTTGGCCTGGCGCTCGCCTACCCGGGCGGTTCTCACACCCCGGGCATGTAGCTTGTCGAGATGGTTCTGTGCCGCTTCCTGCGTCTTGAACACGCCGAGGGAAATGGCGTAATGCCACTTGCCCGGCTCTTGCACGATGAAATAATCCGTCACGCCCAGCGCTTTGAGCTCGGACGCTTTAACCCTTGCCTTCGCGCGGCTACCCTGCGGCGGCATGTAAACCCAGTAACCGCTGTCATGCTCGACCTCATGTTGCGCAAGCTGGTCGCCCAGATTCATCCCCGTCAGCGCTGTCGAGGCGCGCGCCAGATCGTCCCCGGAAAACTCGCCCCACTCCATGCAGGCGGCAGGCGGTGACGCCACTGGAGCAGTCTGCGCTACCGGCACGGGCTGGGGTTGCACGGGAGCAGGATGCGGTGTCGGCACCGCCGATATCGCCGGTGCCGACACCAGTTTGATCTTCTCCACATTAAGCGGCGGCTGTACCTGCAGGTCGGCCTCCGTCCCGGTCAGTGCGCTGCCCCATTGCATGTAGGCCAAAAACAGTGCGTTTGCCAGCAGCAGCAGCCAGAATAAAGCTCTCATTATGTATCCGTCCCGATTATTTGCAGGCCGCGCAACACCAGGTTGTCCACCCGTTCCAGCGGCAGATCAAGATGCGGCCTTATGCTGTCTGCAGCTCCGCCGCCCAGCAGGCAGCGTGCACCCGGCGCGCCGAGCAATTCGTATTGCGAGCGAATGGCCCCGCAGGTCGCCTGGATCGCGCCGCTCGTCATGGCATCGGCGGTATTGCGCGGAAATTCGCGCCACTCGCCCGCCGCTGTCGCCAGTCCACTGGTTGCCGCTACCAGGCTTTGTCGCATCAATTCGATGCCCGGCAGAATCAGTCCGCCGCGAAATTCGCCGCCATCGGACAGCGCATCCACCGTGGTTGCCGTGCCGCAATGCACTACCAGACAGGCGGTATGCACATGCTGCCATGCCGCGATCAGCGCGGCCCAGCGGTCGCTGCCGAGCTGCACCGGTTGCTCGTAGCCGTTGCGCACACCACACTGCTGTGCCTGTGCCACGATAAATTCCACCGGCTGCTTCCAGTGCGCGCAGGCGGCGTGTATCTGCTCTGCCACGGCGTCGCCCGCCACGTTCGAAACCAGAATTCTATCCGGCATCGGCAATGTGGCAAACTGCCGGGACAGAAAAGCGGCATCGGCAATTTCCAGCACGCCCTGCTGCAGCCATGCCGCGTCGGCGGCAAACGCCCACTTGATCCGGCTGTTGCCGGCATCAATCAGCAGCATGATTACCTCCCCTGCGCAGGCTGATTTCTCCCGCATTGAAAGTCTGCATTCCCCGTGAAGTCTCCACTTGCAGCGCGCCGGCGTCGGTTACGCCACGCGCAATCCCGCTTGTTTTTTTGCCATCCGGCAGCAACAGCCGTACCGGCTGGTCCTGCAGCGCATGATAACTTTCCCATTCGGTACGCAACGCGGCAAAACCGGTAGTGGCAAAGTTGCGCAGCACGCCGCCGAGTTCGTCCAATAATACCGCAAGCAACCGGTTGCGGTCCGGCAGCGCATCCGTCAGCGTCGCCAGGCAGGCCGCCGGCTGGTCGATGCGCGCGGCCGTTGCCTGCGGCAGGCTGAGGTTAAGGCCGATGCCGATCACCACCGCGCTCGGCCCCAGGATGTCGCCATGTGCTTCGACCAGGATGCCGGCCAGCTTGCCTTCACCGCTTATTACATCATTCGGCCACTTCAGTTGCGCACCTGCAATATCCAGCCGGCGCAAGGCGCGGATCAGCGCCACGCTTGCGGCAAGACTGAGCCCCGACAGTGCGGACAGGCCCTGTTCGAAACGCCACAGCAGCGAAAAGGTCAGTGCATTGCCCAGGCCGGAATGCCACACACGCCCCATCCTGCCGCGTCCACCGCTTTGCCATTCCACCGCCAGTACACTGCCGCTGGGCGCGCCCTCCTGCCGTGCACGCTGCAACAGCAGAGTGTTGCTGGAAGCAGCGCTATCGAGAATTTCCAGGTGGAATTCACCGGCCTGTTTGCCCAGATACTCGACAATGCGCCGCGCATCCAGCCACTGCGGCGGATGTACCAAGCGGTAGCCGCGACCACGCACGCGGTGCAGCGTCAGGCCGTAATCCCCGACGCTCTGCAAGGCGTTGTGCACGCTGGCACGCGACATGCCCAGTCGCCGTGCCAGCTTTTCGCCGGAGTGGAATTCGCCATCCGCCAGCAGGCGCAGCACGGTAAAGGTCAGGCTTCCGGGAACGGCGGCAACATTCGGGGATGGCTGCTTCATTGCACCAGGTCGTGGCCGGTGGCCGCAGACGGGTTGAGGAAATCCATGATTTCCTCCCTGCGCGCCAACGCATCGCGGTAACCCATGTCGATCAGGGCGCGGCAGAACCGTTTCTCCGACAGCAAATAGGCCACCAGGTTGGCACCGCTGCCGCGCATCACCCCGACCATGCGTAATAGCAGGCGTATAGTCCACGGCAGGTAGCGGGTATGATGCTCGGCGATCCTCTCGATCGACTGGCTGGGCGCGATGATCAGCACGTCGATGTGGTGCAGGCCCAACTTCCGGTGCGCCTCTTCCGGCATCAGTTCAAGAGCGCGGTTGGTGCGCTGAATGCGCTCCATGTCGACCTCCACGGTATCCAGAAAAATGCTGTTCAGTGCATGGCCGGCGATTTGCGCCAACGAGGGATAATCGCCGATGCGGTTGCGGCTGGGCCGTTCTTCGCCATTGGGTCCCACGCTGATCACCAGCACGCGCGTGGCGCCAAGATGCAGCGCGGAACTGATTGGCGCAATCTGCCGCATCGAGCCGTCGCCGAAATATTCGCGGTTGATATGTACCGCCGGAAACAGGAACGGGATCGCGGAAGAAGCCAGCAGGTGCGCGGTCTCGATCCGGGTGGGAATACCGACACGGCGTGCGCGCGTCCACGGCTGAATATCGGGTACGCCCTGATAGAACGTCACCGACTGGCCGGATCCGTATCCGGAAGCGGTAATGCTCAGCGCGTGCAGCGCACCGGCATCGATGTTGTCCTGGATTTTTTCGCAAGGCAGGATTTCGCTCAGGAATTCCGTCAGCGGCGTATTGTCCAGCAGCGATACCCGCTTCAGGCGGTTGATGCCAAGGCCGCTCAGTACCAGCCCGGCGATCCAGCGCATGGTGTTGACGAATACGCCGATCGCGTCGGTGCGATAGACATCCTCGACCCGGAAATTTTTCCACACATTGCACAGGTATTTGATGCCCCGGCGAAACTCCCGGGCATTCACGGCCAGCGTGGCCGCATTCAGCGCGCCGGCCGACGTGCCGCAGATGATCTGGAACGGACTGTGCGCCTGGCGCGGCAGGAACTCGGAAATGGCTTTCAGCACCCCTACCTGATAAGCGGCACGCGCACCGCCACCAGTCAGAACCAACCCCAGCTTGTGATCCGGTCCGGCGTCTGCCATTCAGGGTTACAGGTCTCTCGGATCGGACTCGGCATGCACCATTTCCAGCGCATCCTTCAGCGTTTCCTCGGGCAGGTCGTTTACGGATTTGGCCAGCACGTCGGCGGCCTCCGCCATTTCCAGCGGCAGACTGCGCACTTCGGTATTGGACACCAGTACCGCCGCCGCACCCACCACTTTGAGCAGGCTGCTACGCTCGATCATCAGCATCTCCAACTCCTCGCGCAGCATGTCGACTTCCTGCTTGTTCATATTGTCGGTCATCTTTTAAATCTTTCCTTAATTAAGATTCCACGCCCGCAACCGCCAGCGCACTCATGTTGATGATACGCCGCACGGTCGCGGTGCTGGTCAGAATATGCGCCGACTTCGCCGCGCCCAGTAGTACCGGCCCGATGGTGATGCCATCGCCCGCCAGCACCTTGAGCAGATTGAAAGCGATGTTCGCCGCATCCAGGTTAGGCATCACCAGCAGGTTGGCGTCCTCCTGCAGCCGCGATCCCGGCACTTGCGCGCGGATTACCGCGGAAACGGCGGCATCGCCGTGAATCTCTCCCTCCACTTCCAGTTCCGGTGCCTGCTGTTCCAGCAACTCGCGCGCACGGCTCATCTTGCGCGCCGAAACATCGTCGAAACTGCCGAAGTTGGAATGCGACAGCAGCGCCACCCTGGGTGTAATGCCGAAACGGCGCACTTCTGCTGCCGCAAGCAAAGTCATTTCGGCAATCTGTTCCGCCGTCGGATCGAGGTTCACGTGCGTATCGCAGATGAACAGCGTATGCCCTTTCAGCATCAGGATATTCATCGCTGCGAACACCGATGCGCCCGGACGCAACCCGATCACTTCGCGCACATGCTGCAGGTGTTCCTGCGGCCCGGCATTGGTGCCGCACAGCATCGCATCCGCCCTGCCCTCGTGCACCATTGTTGCCGCGATCAACGAAGGATGGCGGGAATCGGATGTGTTATCCACCATTTCGAAATCCTCTCCCGCGCGCAACTGCAGGCCAAGCTTGTCGATACGCTGCGCAATGGCAGCGGCATCACCGACCAATATCGGCTGCGCAATACCTTCTGCCACCACCGTCTGCACCGCATGCAGCACGCGCTCTTCCGCGCCCTCGGCATATACCACCCGCTTCGGATGCCTTTTCGCGGTATCGAACACCGGCCGCATCAGCAGACCGGACTGGTAGACGAAATGCGAGATCCGCTCGCGATAGGCCGCCATGTCGGTGATCGGCCGCGTCGCCACGCCGCTGTCCATCGCCGCCTGTGCCACGGCGGGCGCGACGCGCTTGATCAGGCGCGGATCGAACGGCTTGGGAATCAGGTAATTTTCACCGAACTGCAGGTCTTCCTCGCCATATACCTCGGTCAACGCATGGGAACGTTCGGCACAAGCCAGATCGGCGATGGCATGCACCGCCGCGCGCTTCATTTCCTCGTTGATCGCGGTCGCCCCCACATCCAGCGCCCCGCGGAAAATGTAGGGAAAGCACAGCGCATTGTTGACCTGGTTGGGATAGTCGGAACGCCCGGTCGCCAGAATCGCATCCGGGCGCACTTCCTTCGCCAGATGCGGCAGGATCTCAGGGTGCGGATTGGCCAGCGCAAATATCAGCGGCCGCGGCGCCATCTGTTTGACCATTTCCTGTTTCAGCACGCCGCCAGCCGATAATCCCAGAAACACATCGGCTCCGGCGATGACTTCACCCAGCGTGCGCGCGGATGTTTCCGTCGCGTAGCGCGCCTTGTTGTCATCCATTTCTTCGACACGCCCCTTGTAGACCACGCCCTTGATGTCGGTGACCACGATGTTTTCCATCTTCACGCCGAGGCCGACCAGCATATCGAGACAGGCCAGCGCCGCCGCACCTGCACCGGAGGCTACCAGTTTAATATCGGAAATGTTCTTGCCGACCACCTTGAGTCCGTTGAGCAGCGCCGCACCGACGATGATCGCGGTGCCGTGCTGGTCGTCATGGAACACCGGGATGTTCATGCGCTCGCGCAGCTTGCGCTCGATCAGGAAGCATTCCGGCGCCTTGATGTCTTCCAGGTTGATGCCGCCGAAGGTCGGTTCCAGCGAGGCGATGATGTCAACCAGCCGGTCCGGGTCGAGCTCGTCGATCTCGATATCGAACACATCGATGCCGGCGAATTTCTTGAACAGTATTCCCTTGCCTTCCATCACCGGCTTGCCGGCCAGTGGACCGATGTTGCCCAGCCCGAGCACGGCCGTGCCGTTGGAGATCACCGCCACCAGATTGCCGCGCGCGGTCAGGTTGCGCGCCTCGCCCGGGTCGCGCACGATCTCCTCGCAAGCCGCCGCCACGCCCGGCGAATAGGCCAGCGCCAGATCGCGCTGGGTTTGCATCGGCTTGCTGGGAATGACGGAAATCTTGCCGGGCCGGGGTTGGCGATGGTATTGCAGCGCCGCCTGGCGCAGTTGCTCGTCCATGATCCTGTGAAAGCTTTCTAAGCGGTCGAATGGTTCAGGATTATACCTTAGGGCACGCATCATGAATCCCGCGCAATGGCAACCGGGAACATATCGTCGACCTGACGCCGAATGCCCCTTGCTATAATGCGCGACTTTTTGAACTTAGTCAGGCAGTTTCAATCTTATCGCGCATGAAACGACTAGAACTTGCAGGCGGCGAACATGCCGTCCTGCTGATCCACGGCCTGCAGGGTGTCCCCACCGAAATGCAGGCGCTCGCCAAACGCCTGCACAAAGCCGGCTATACCGTGCGCGTACCGCACTTCAGGGGCTATGGTTTCGTGGTGGGCGATACCGCACATTCGGTAACCACCTGGGGCGACTGGCACAACCAGGTGATGGCCGAACTGCGCGACCTGAAGCGGCAATACAAAACTGTTTCCGTCGGTGGATTATGCATCGGCGCAGTATTGGCACTCAGCGTAGCAGCGGAAGCAGGTGGCGAAATCAGCGGCCTGGCACTGCTTTCCACCACACTGTATTACGACGGCTGGAGCATTCCCTGGTATCGCTTCATGCTGCCGCTCGGTTACTACACGCCGTTCCGCTTCCTCTACGCCTACAAGGAGCGCGAACCGTTCGGTCTAAAGAACGAACAGTTGCGGCGCTGGGTGGCACGCGAAATGAATCACAAGACATCTTCCATCGCCGGCGCCTCCAACCTGACGTTGCCCGCGATTCACGAGGGCGAATTGTTAATCAAGTCGGTCAAGCGTCGGCTGCCGCAAGTAACAACCCCGACACTGGTCATCCATGCCGTGGACGACGACGTCTCGACCCCGCGCAGCGCCGATTTCGTGACCAGCCATATCGGTTCCGACCAGGTCCACAAAATCCTGCTGCACAACAGCTACCACATGATCACCATGGACAACGAGCGCGAACTGGTGGCCGACAAGACCATCAAGTTTTTCAACGGACTCACCGGAATGGCAACTCCAGACCGCGATGCGGAACAGCGACCCGTGATATCATCCGCCCCGCATCTGGGCCTCGTTCATGCCGCATGACTCTGGTATAAGCCGACAAACAGGGAGATATATGAGCACTCTGCAAACCATACGGCGCATGATGGCCGAGCAGTTCGAGCTGGATGAAGGAAAACTGACACCGGATGCGGAACTTGAATCACTGGGACTGGATTCGCTGTCGGTGATCGAATTCATGTTCAACATCGAGGACGAATTCAACATCAAGCTGCCCGACGATCGCGTCGAACTCAAGACCGTCCAGGATATCGCCAATGTCGTCGACCGTCTGGTTACAGAGCAGCAAAGCACCACCGTGTAATAACCCCGCACCATGACACGCCGCGTAGTCGTCACCGGACTGGGCATCATCTCCCCGGTCGGCAAAAACCCCAGTGAATTCTTCGACAGCCTGATGGTCGGACGTTCCGGCATCAGGCGCTTGCAAACCGATTTTATCGATCAGCTTTCCATCCGCATCGGCGCACCGGTGATGGATTACAGCCCCTCTGATTATTTCTCCAAAATCAAGCTGTCCGGCATCGAACGTTTCAGCCAGTTTGCACTGATCGCCGCCGCGCAGGCGGTTTCAGATGCGCAACTGGAACTGGCCGAACACGAACGTGAACGCGCCGGCGTGACCATGGGCACCGGCATGGGTGGCGCTTCCTCGCTCGAGGACGGCTACGTCGAAATATTCCAGCGCGAGAATCCGCGCGTCAAACCGCTGAGCGTATTGCTGACGATGAACAACGCCGCCGCTTCGCATATCTCCATCAACTACCAGCTGCAGGGCCCAAACGTCACCTATTCCACCGCCTGCTCGTCGTCGGCTATCGCCATCGGCGAAGCCTATCGCCAGATCAGGGACGGCTATGCCGACGTGATGCTGGCCGGCGGCTCTGAAGCCATGCTAACACACGGCGCAATGAAGGCCTGGGAAGCGCTGCGCACGCTGGCACTCGAGGATGAGCAGGATGCTTCCGCATCGTGCAAACCGTTTTCCAAGGACCGGAGTGGACTGGTGCTGGGCGAGGGTGCCGCGGTACTGGTGCTAGAAGACGCCGAACGCGCAGTGAAACGCGGCGCTCGCATCTATGCGGAAATAGTCGGCTATGACAGCTCGTCCGATGCCAGCCATATCACCAAGCCGGATGCCGCAGGGCAGACCCGTGCAATCGGCAACGCACTGCGCAGTGCCGGGATGCAGCCGCAAGATATCGACCACATCAACGCGCACGGTACGGCCACGCTGGTCGGCGATGTGCAGGAAACGCTGGCCATCAAGCAGGTGTTTGGCGAATATGCACCGCACATTCCGGT
Organism: uncultured Sideroxydans sp.; assembly: GCA_964568895.1. GTDB lineage: Bacteria > Pseudomonadota > Gammaproteobacteria > Burkholderiales > Gallionellaceae > RI-121. The sequence continues at coordinate 14,581 of CAZMSI010000008.1, forward strand.
CAGTTCGACCAAGTCGATGCACGGCCATCTGATGGGCGCGACCGGCGCGGTGGAATTCATGGCCGCGCTGCTCGCACTGCAGCACAACGCGATTCCGCCCACCATCAACCTGCACCAGCCCGACCCGGAATGCGACCTCGATTACGTACCTAACCAGGGACGGTACAACGTCGAACTCAATGCGGTGATGTCCAACTCGTTCGCCTTCGGCGGCAGCAACGCGGTACTGATCGCTAGGCGCTTCAGCGGCTGATTGTTTCGAGCGCCTTGCCCAGCCGCTTCACCGACACGATCACCGGGGTTTTCAGTTCCTGCGCAAACAGCGACACGCGCAACTCCTGCAGCAGCCAGCCGAAATCTTCCAGCCGTGGATCGTGTTCACCCTGCTGCGCGACAAGCTTGCGCTGCCATTGCTGCTGCAACGGCAGCAGTTGCGCCAGTTGCTGTGCGTCGCGCGCGGGATTGGCGCGCAATTTTTCCAGGCGCACGCTGATGGCTTTCAGGTAGCGTGGCAGGTGCTGCAATCGCTCGTATGGCGTTCCTGCAATCCACTCGCGGCCCAGCAGCCACTCCAGTTGCTGCCGGATGTCCTGCGTGGCCTGGCCGTGTGATTTGAATGCGGGAAGCAACTTCTGCAATGCATGATATTCCGCCAGCACCAATCCGGCCAGCCGTGCGATTTCCTGCGCGACCAGATTCAGGCGCGACTTCGCATCCTTGCTGCGCGCGGCGAATTCCTTTTCGTTTGTCGGCCACGGCTCCATCAGGCAGCAACGCTCGAAAGTCACGAACAGAATCTGGCGCTGCAGGTCCTGCTGATTCCCGAACGGCAGGAACAGCATGCCCAGTTTGTGCGCATCGGGCAGATTCTTTTCCAGATATTTCACCTGTTCCTTCAGTGCCAGCATGAACAACCGTGCCAGCCCCTTGCGCTGTACTGCCTGTGCCTCTTCGCGTGTATCGTAGGCGCGCAGCGTCACCGCATCGTCCTCGTCGGTCAGTGCATTGAACAGCGTCACCGTCTGCCCGGCGCGGTTCACTGTCGAAGTTTCCCAGAATGCACCGAAGTTCCATGCGGTATAGCGCTCGTATGTCTGTACAGCTTCCGCAGCCTTGACCGGCGGCGCTTCCTGTCGCGGCGCCAGCTCACCACGCAATTGTGCGAAATTGCGCGACAGCCCGAGTTGCCGGCCATGCTCGTCCAGCACGCGGAAATTCATGGCCAGATGCGGCGGCAATTGTTCGAGGCGGAACGCGTCGAGTGGGGTGTCGAACTGTTTCCGTTCGCGGATGTAACGCGCCAGCGCCTGCAGCAACGGTGTATCCGAAGGCTGCACGTCGCGGCAGAACGCGGCGGCGAATTCCGGCAGCGGCACCAGATGGCGGCGCAGCTTCTGCGGCAACGTCTTCAGCAGGCGTGCGACCTTGTCCGCCAGCAGGCCGGGTACCAGCCATTCGCAACGCGCAGCCGAAATCTGGTTGATCAGCGCCTGCGGCACGGTCAGTGTCACGCCGTCGTCGGCCTTGCCCGGTGCAAAGTTGTAGCCCAAGGCATAGCTGACATTGTTCATCAGCAGCTGCGGCGGAAACTGGTCGGTGGTGATGCCCTCGGCCTCGTGGCGCATCAGGTCGTCTTTTTTCAGGAACAGCAGCTTCGGCTGCTCGCGCTCGGCCTGCTTGCGCCAGTGCTCGAAGGCAGCACCATTGTGGATGTCGGCCGGGATGCGGGCATCGTAGAACGCGAAAATCAGTTCGTCGTCCACCAGCACGTCGGGACGGCGCGACTTGTGCTCCAGCGCCTCGATGTCGCGGATCAGTTTCCGGTTGTGCGCGAAGAACGGCGCCTGGGTGTTGAATTCGCCGGCCACCAGCGCCTGGCGGATGAACACCTCGCGCGACTCTTGCGGATTCATCGGCCCGTAATGCACGCGCTTCTTCGGGTTGATGATTAACCCGTACAGCGTGCTGCGCTCCCAGGCAGAAACCTGCGCCATCTTCTTCGCCCAGTGCGGATCGTAGTAATGGCGCTTGATCATGTGTGCGCCCACTTCTTCCAGCCACTGCGGTTCGATGCGTGCCACGCAGCGCGCATACAGCTTGTGGGTTTCGGTCAGCTCGGCCGCCATCACCCATTTCGCACCCTTCTTCGCCAGCACCGAGTTCGGCGCGATGAAGAACCTGATGCCGCGCGCCCCGAGGTAATGCATGTCCTCCACGCTCTTCATGCCAATGTTGCCGAGCAGGCCGGTGAGCAATGCCTTGTGGATCTGTTCGTAGCTCGCGGGCTGCTGGTTCAGGCGGATGCCCATCTCCAGCATCATCGCGTGCAACTGCTGGTAGAGGTCGTGCCATTCGCGCAGCCGCAGCGGCGACAGGAAGTTCGAACGGCACTGCGTGGCCAGCAGGCGATTGGATTTCTTGTGCTTAACCGCCTTGTGAAACCATTCCCATATTTTCAGGTAGGCGAGGAAGTCAGAGCGTTCATCATTGAAGCGCTGGTGCGCGGCATCCGCCGCCTCGCGCCGTTCCTGCGGACGTTCGCGCGGGTCCTGCAGCGACAGCGCGCTGGCGATGATCAGGATCTCGGCCAGGCACTGGTATTGCTGGCCGGCCAGCAGCAGGCGCGCGACTTTCGGATCCAGTGGCAGCTTCGCCAGCTGCCGGCCGATGGCAGTAAGCGAGCGCTGCTCGTCCATCGCGCCGAGTTCCTGCAGCAGCTGGTAGCCGTCGGAGATCGAGCGTGAACCGGGCGGCTCGATGAACGGAAACTCGGCTATGTCGCCGAGCTTGAGCGCGGCCATGCGCAAAATCACCGTCGCCAGCGACACGCGGAAAATCTCCGCGTCGGTGTAGGGCGGACGCAGCATGAAATCGTCCTCCTCGTATAGCCGCACGCAGATGCCGCTCATCACCCGGCCGCAACGCCCGGCGCGCTGGTTGGCAGCGGCCTGCGAAATTTTTTCTATATGCAGTTGCTCCACCTTCTGGCGGATGCTGTAGCGATTGATGCGCGCCAGGCCGGGGTCGATCACGTAGCCGATGTTGGGCACGGTAAGCGAGGTCTCCGCCACATTGGTGGCCAGCACCACGCGGCGCATGCCGGAGGCGGGTTTGAATACGCGGTCCTGCTCGGCCGCGGACAGGCGCGAGAACAGCGGCAGGATTTCCACGCCTTTCGGATGATGTTTGCGTAGCGCTTCCGCGGTCTCGCGGATCTCGCGCTCGCCCGGCAGGAACACCAGCACATCGCCTTTCAGTCCGCCGACGGAAATTTCATCCAGTGCGCCGCAAATCGATTGGGGCATGTCCTCAATTTCCCCTTCCGCATTTTCCTGCGGCGGGCGGTAGCGCATTTCCACCGGGTAGCTGCGGCCGGAAACCTGCATCACCGGCGCATCGCCAAAGTGCCGCGAGAAGCGCTCCGCATCCAGCGTGGCCGAGGTGATGACCAGTTTCAGGTCGGGGCGGCGCGGCAACAACTGCTTCAGATAGCCGAGCAGGAAGTCGATGTTCAGCGAACGCTCGTGCGCTTCGTCGATGATGATGGTGTCATATTTTTTCAGTAGCGGATCGCCCTGCATCTCGGCCAGCAGGATGCCGTCGGTCATCAGCTTGATACAGGTGTCGGACGACACCTTGTCGTTGAAGCGTATCTTGTAGCCGACCGCGCCGCCCAGTTCGCTTTTCAGCTCATGGGCAATGCGGCTGGCCACCGAGCGCGCCGCCACCCGGCGCGGCTGGGTATGGGCAATCACGCCTTCGATACCGCGCCCGATGGCAAGACAGATTTTCGGCAACTGCGTGGTTTTGCCGGAGCCGGTCTCGCCGCAGACGATCACCACCTGGTTTTTTGCAATCGCCTCGGCCAGCTCGTCGCGCCGTGCCACCACCGGCAGGTCGGCGGGGTATTCGATTGGATGCAGTCGTTCGATGCGCGCCGCACGGCGCGCCTGCGGGGAATTGGCTGGGTAACTCATGGCGTGCGATTTACCGCAACGCGCTAAAATTGCTTAGGCAATCCAGCCTGCTTCAATACCGCATTAGCAGTGTGACGGGATTTAATCTTGCTATCTACAGGAAAACGAACTTGTGTGATCGGGCTGGACCAGATTTCGTGGTCGCCTTTACCCTGCCTTTCAAATCTGCAACCCGCCTGCAACAACAACGCTTTCAGCTGTTCAGTAAAACTTTCCATCAGGCCGCTTGGCGATGGGCCACATCAAAGCGACGCGTAAACAACTCAAATGGCATTGACTCGCCATCTGGATAACCATTAGCGTCCAGCAACTCCGGGATCAATATGTGCAGCTTTGCAAGCAACGCCTCTGTTGTGTCCGCTTCGGCAACCAAACCCGGAACGTCATCGCTGGTGGCTACCCAGACTTCAGCTTCCTCATCCCATTCTGCGCGTATAAATAACGCCTTCATTACAACCTCCTTTAATCCGGCGATAGGTGCAAGTTTAGCAAATACACAATATCCGGGTACAAAAAACAGTGGGGCCGACGCCTGTCGATTATGCATCACCAACGAAGCTGTGCGATGGCCCGTGCCAGCTCGTTGCGCCGTGCCACCACCGGCAGATCGGCGGGGTATTCGATTGGATGCAGTCGTTCGATGCGCGCCGCACGGCGCGCCTGCGGGGAATTAGCCGGATAACTCATGGCCGGCGATTGTAACCGAAACGCCGGGCCGGCTCCTGCCGTGCTTGCTGCTCAGTCCGGCTTGCCGACGATTTCCAGCAACGGGCCGAGATGTTTCTCGAAATGTTTCCAGCGCGCGATCGAGCTGGAATAGATGGGCCTGCGCACCTGGCCCAGGCTCGCCGTGCGCACCGTGCGGCGATTCTCGTAGAACTTCAGGCAGGCCTCGTCCCAGGGCAATCCCAGATAAGCCAGCATACGCCTCGCCTCGCCTTCCAGATCGGCAACGACGTCCTCATAGCGCACATCGAGTATCCGGCCCGGCGGCAGCACCTCGCGCCAATGCGCCATCAATTTCCTGTAGCGCAGGTAGTGCCCCCCCAGCGTTTCCAACTCATACGAAAATTCGTTTTGTTCCCTGAACAGGGTTGCATAGCAGGAAAAACAGGTGTCCAGCGGATCGCGCATGGCGTGGATGATTTTTGCGTTCGGCAGCATCAGGTGGATCAACCCGAGAAAGCGGTAGTTGGGGGGCATCTTGTCGATGATGCCGCGCGCAGCGGGGGCCAGTTGCCACACTTTATCCAGGTAATCCTGTCCCATCCTGCGCAGCGAAGGAAGCAATGCAGTTGCGCCGGACGCGTCGTGCGCAATCGCTCCGGCGTTCTGCACGATATCATGCAGCGTCTTCAGCTCTCCCGCCCCGAAAACGGCCGGGTGACTGGCGAGTACCTGTTCGATCAACGTCGTGCCGGAGCGCGGCATGCCCACCACGAATACCGGCATGCGCTCATCCACAGGCGCAGCCAGCGTGTCGGCAGCCGCAGCGCACTGCTCGATCAAATCGGCGGTAAAAAAGGACGTCAGCCGGTCCACCAGTTCGTCTTCCAAGCGACCGTCGTATGTCGAGTAGGGATAATACAAACGATTTCCCTCCGCATAGGCCTGGAAGGCCTCGTCGAACCGTCCCTTTTTTTCCATCGCCTTGCCCATGGCAAAGCTCAGGTCTATCCGCCCACCGTGGGAGATCTGTTCGCGGCGCTCGTAAAGCGCCTGAAGCTGCTCGAACCTTTGATCCTGCTCGTCATACCCGCCGAGGGTCGCAAGCAGCAAATGCGACGGCAGATGGCCGGCATCGAGCCTGAGTGCCTGGCCGAGGCTTTTTTCGGCTTCGGCCAGCATTCCCTGATCCATGAGCACAGAGGCCCGGTAGGCATGAGCATCCACAAAATCCGGGGCAAGCGC
>CAZMSI010000009.1:0-20459 GCA_964568895.1 uncultured Sideroxydans sp.
CCGCGTGTAGTGCGGACAATCGAGCAGGCCGTTCACAAAGGAATCCTGCTCTGCCGATGCGTCGTCCCCCAATACCCCGGGGATTTGTCGCACCAGGCTGTCGATCAGCACCATCGCCGCCAGTTCGCCACCGGACAACACGTAGTCTCCGATGGACAGTTCTTCATCCACCTGCTGCCGAATCAGGCGTTCGTCCACGCCTTCGTAGCGGCTCGCCAGCAGGATCAATCCTTCGTCGCGCGCCAGCAGTTCCTTCACCACTTCATGGGTGAGCGGCCTGCCCTGCGGCGAGAGGTGGATCACACAACTCTTTGCCGATCCGTCCGCGGCCTGCGCTGCTTTCGCTGCGCTGATGGCCTTTTCCAGCGGTTCTGCCAGCATCACCATCCCGGGCCCTCCGCCATAAGGACGGTCATCCACGGTGCGGTAATTGTCGCTGGTAAAATCTCGCGGATTCCACGTCCGCAAGGCAAACCGGCCCTGCTCTGCCGCGCGCCGCGTCACGCCATGTTGCGTGACCGCGTCGAACATCTCCGGGAACAGCGTTATAACGTCGAAACGCATCGCGCTCAGTAATCTGCTGCCCAGTCGGCGCGGATTACCTTCCCTTCCAGATCCACCTGCTGTATCACCTGCGCAATGAACGGAATCAATATTTCCTTCCCTTCGCCCCGCACGCACAACACCTGGTTGGCGCCGGTATCCAGCAGATTTCCCACCTTGCCCAGCGACTCTCCGGTCGGGGTGACCACTTCCAGTCCGATCAGGTCGGACCAGTAGTATTCGTCCTCGTCCGGCTTGGGCAGTCTGCTGCGCGGCACCGCCACCAGCACGCCCTTGTATTTTTCCGCAGTACTGCGGTCGTGGCAGCCCATCAATTGCGCCACCACGCTCTTGCCCTGTACGGCGCTGTCCAGCACGTCCAGCTCGCGCCAGCCTTGCTCTTCGTCCCCCAGCCACCAGGTGGGATAATCCAGCAAGCTATCGAGTTCGCCGGTATAGGGCTGCACTTTTACCCAGCCCTGAATTCCGTGCGCTGCCGCTATCCGCCCCATGATGACCATGGGGTTCTGCTCGTCAGGCTTGTGCTGCAGCACCAGCGCTCTTGACCAGCCTGGCGACGGTATCGCTCAACTGGGCGCCGCGCTCCTGCCAGTGCGAAACACGCTCCAGCTGCAGACGCAGGCGTTCCTGGCCTTCCGCGGCAAGCGGATTGTAAAAGCCGACACGCTCGATGAAGCGGCCGTCGCGACGGTTGCGCGAGTCAGCCACCACTACATTGTAGAACGGGCGGTGCTTGGAGCCGCCACGTGAAAGCCGAATGATAACCATATGTAACCTACTCTATTGTTTAGCAATGCCAAAGGGCGCGAATTCTACGACACTTTGCCAGTTCATGGCAAGGGCGAAAAGGAAAGGGATTGTGCGGATCCTGCGGGAATCAGCTGCGATGCAGCAGGACTTCCATGACGAATTTGCTGCCCACATAGGCCAGCAGCAGGAAAACAAAGCCGCTTACCGTCCAGCGGATGGCCATCCGGCCACGCCAGCCATAGAAATGATGGCCCATCAACAGCACGCCGAACACGCCCCAGGAAAGGAAGCCGAACACCATCTTGTGCGTAAGATGCCAGGGCTGGCCGAACAATTCCTCGGAAAAGGTGATTCCCGAAGCCAGTGTCAGCGTCAACAGGATGAAGCCCGCGGTGATAGTGCGGAACAGCAGCGTTTCCATGGTCAGCAGCGGCGGCAGGGTCTGCAGCACGCGCGGCAACATGGCGTGATGCAGGCGCTTTTCCACCAGCGACATCAGACCGGCATGCAGCACGGCGATGGTGAACAGACTGTAGGCCAGCACCGCCATCACGATGTGCACCTCGAAAAAGAACGAGGTGTTTTTCGGCTGCACATGCGCTGCAGGAAACAGTGCCGGCAGCAGCGCGCCTATCGCCGCCAGCGGCAGCACCAGCGTCTGCAGGCTGGCAATCGGGTAAAAGAAGCGCCCCACCCAGTACACCAGCATGGTCACCCACAGGATCAGCGATATCGAATAGATCAGCCCGAAATTCATCTCACCGCCGATGAACAGGTTCTTGTACAGCAGATAGCCGTGCAGTATCAGCGGCAGCAATACGGCATGACAAACCGCACCGCGGCACAAGGTATCCTCGCGCCCGGCAGCCTGCTCGCGCCAGAAATACACGGCCAGCGCGCCGTAGGCAAGAAAAGTCACCACATAGAGTGGAAGGTTCGACATTTTTGGTCAGGATGTTTTAGACTGCGCCAATTCTACACCATCTATCCCGACGGTTAACAATGCTGGACAACCTTACACAGCGCCTATCCGGCGTCATCAAGACACTGCGCGGCCAGGCGCGACTGACCGAGAGCAACATCCAGGATGCATTGCGCGAAGTGCGTATGGCCCTGCTGGAAGCCGACGTGGCGCTGCCTGTGGTCAAGGAACTCACCGCCCACGTGAAGGAAGCTGCGCTGGGCCAGGAAGTTATCGGCAGCCTGAACCCGGGACAGGCACTGGTCGGCGTGGTACACCGCGAACTGACCAGGCTGATGGGAGAACAGAACGCCGGCATCAATCTCGCCACCACACCGCCGGCGGTAATCCTGATGGCCGGCCTGCAGGGCGCGGGTAAAACCACCAGCAGCGGCAAGCTGGCGAAAATGTTGCAAGCGCAGCAGAAGAAAAAAGTACTGCTGGTCAGCTGCGATGTATACCGCCCCGCCGCCATCGAGCAACTGCGCACGCTGGCCCAGCAACTGGAAATCGACTTCTTCCCCTCCGACCTCAGCCAGAAGCCGGTGGACATCGCGCTCGCTGCGCACGACTATGCGAAAAAGCACTACCACGACGTACTGATCGTCGACACCGCCGGCCGCCTCGCCATCGACGAAGAGATGATGGATGAGATCAAACAGCTGCACGCTAGGCTCAACCCGGTAGAGACGCTGTTTGTGGTCGACGCGATGACCGGCCAGGACGCGGTGAACACCGCCAAGGCGTTTGGTGATGCGCTGCCGTTGACCGGCGTGATCCTCACCAAGCTCGACGGCGATGCGCGCGGCGGCGCGGCGCTGTCGGTACGTCAGATCACCGGCAAACCGATCAAGTTTGTCGGCGTCAGCGAAAAAATGACCGGCCTCGAAGCCTTTCACCCCGAACGCATGGCTTCGCGCATTCTGGGCATGGGCGACGTGCTGTCGCTGATCGAGGAGGCGCAGCGCGAAGTCGATGTCGCCGAGGCCGAGAAGCTGGCACAGAAGGTACAAAAGGGCAGCGGCTTCGACCTCAACGATTTCAAGATGCAGATCGTGCAGATGCGCAAGATGGGCGGTGTCGGCGCACTCATGGACAAGCTGCCCGCGCAGTTTTCCCAAGCCGCCGCCAGCAGCAAGGTGGATGACAAGCAGATCAACCGCATCGAGGGCATCATCAATTCGATGACCCCGATGGAACGCACCAGACCCGAGCTTATCAAGGCTTCGCGCAAGCGCCGCATCGCAGCGGGCGCCGGGGTGCAGGTGATGCACGTCAACCAGTTGCTGAAGCAGTTCGAGCAAACGCAAAAGATGATGAAGATGTTCAGCAAGGGCGGCATGACCAAGATGATGCGCGGCATGAAAGGCATGTTGCCGGGCATGGGCCGCTGATTTCCCCTCAGCCACGGATTCACAGAGCATGGTTGTTGCTGCTTCAGCAGCTTTACAACCATGGTATTCCTTGCGGGTACAGATTTTCACGGATAAGCAACAGGGTTTTTCCGTGTTTCATCCGTGTTAATCTGTAACCCGAATTTTCAATCAAACTCGTTACAAACATGACTGTAAAAGCCATCATATTCGACGTGGACGGCACGCTGGCCGACACTGAGGACGCACACCGTATCGCTTTCAACAAGACATTTGCCGAAAACAACCTGGACTGGAACTGGGATTCCGAGCTGTACGACAAGTTGCTCAAGGTGACTGGCGGCAAGGAACGCATCAAATATTTTGTTGCGGATTTCCTGACTGGCTATGACAAGCCGGAAAATTTCGAAGACTTCGTCAAGCACCTGCACAAGGTGAAAACTGCCCACTACACCGCGATGCTGGCCGACGGCCACATCCCGTTGCGCCCCGGTGTCAAACAACTGATGGATGATGCACGCGCCGCCGGCATTCTGCTCGCCATCTCCACCACCACTTCGCCGGAAAATGTTTCCGCATTGCTGGAAGTGGGCCTGGGCAAGGATTGGCAAAGCTATTTCGCCAGCGTCGGCTGCGGCGATATCGTGCCACAGAAAAAACCCGCACCCGACATCTACAACTGGGTACTGAACGAACTCAAGCTCGCACCGCAGGACTGCATCGCACTGGAAGATTCAAACAATGGCCTGCGTTCCAGTCTTGCCGCCGGGATCAGGACCTACATCACCGTCAACCACTACACCCGCAATCAGGATTTTACCGGTGCCGCCGCAGTGTTCGACGACCTGAGCAACCTTGACGCATTCTATGCAGCAGCAAACCTGCCGCTTTCCAAACCGGCCGTTTAAGTTTACGATTTTGCCCGTTGTGGGGACGTAGCTCAGCTGGGAGAGCGTCGCGTTCGCAATGCGAAGGTCGGGAGTTCGATCCTCCTCGTCTCCACCATTCAACAATCTGACAACATCCAGCCTGCGGAAGTTTGCATAACCGCGTTGTGAATTCGCACGTACACGTAATAGACTGCAGGGCAAAAGGCTGCTTTGTCTATGTTATGAACATCAAGGAGCTTGGAATGAACTATAGAAAACTACTGGTCTTCCTGGTGCTATCTCTGGTCAGCACAGGAGCTATGGCCGGGTGGACTACGGTAGGCAAAGCGGAATCTGCCAAGGGTTTTACAGTATATACAGATAAATCCGCCACTCAGAAAAAGGGAAGCATTGCGAAAATGTGGTCCCTGTTTGATTTTAATGCGCCCAGGAAAACCAAAGGATTCCGGTATTCATCTTACAAACAACTGGTTGAATATGACTGCAAGAAAGAGCGAAGCAGAGTGATTGGTTACTCGTTGCATAGCAAGAATATGGGGGCGGGCGGCGCAATCTACAAAAATAGCAAAGCTGGAAACTGGATGGCAGTCAGGCCAAACAGTGTTGCGGAAAATTTATGGGAAATAGCCTGCGGCAAGAAGTAACGGGCAAGCCCAAGTGCAGCATCCGCGAACAGCTCCCAGCGCTTTCTCTTTCCGCCGCAGCGTGAGTGCAGCCGAAGGCTGCCCGTTGTAAAATCCGCCCATATAACGAACAGGAGCCAGTCATGGCAACCAGGCAAATCATCCAGACACCCGATGCTCCCGCCGCAATCGGCACTTATTCGCAGGCCGTGCGCGTGCATGATACCGTCTACCTCTCCGGCCAGATCGGCCTCGACCCGACCACCATGCAGATGGCGGAAAGTACCGAGGGCCAGATTCACCGCGTCTTTCAGAACCTGCGCGCCGTCGCCACCGCGGCCGGCGGCAGCCTGAACGACGTGATCAAACTCAATATCTATCTTACCGACCTGTCGCATTTCGCCAAGGTCAACGAAATCATGTCCACCTATTTCCACCAGCCCTATCCGGCGCGGGCGGCAGTGGGTGTGGCTTCGCTGCCGCGTGAAGCGATGATCGAGGCCGACGGCGTCATGGTGTTCCAGGACTGATAGCTGGACACTGTGTCCCAACCGCATCCCGCAAGCATCCCGCCTGCCACACGAGGCAAGCTCGAAAAGCTCGGCATTCGCAGCCGTTTCGACCTGGTGCTACACCTGCCGCTGCGCTATGAGGATGAAACCCGGCTGCAATCTATCGCCGCGCTCACGCCCGGTGTGAGCGCGCAGGTGGAAGGCGAGATCACGCATTGCGAGATCACCTACCGCCCGCGCCGCACCTTGCTGTGCCGGTTGCAGGACGACAGCGGCGTGCTGTTCCTGCGCTTCCTGAACTTCTATCCCAGCCAGCAGAGGCAACTCGCCGTGAGCAAGCGCATCCGCGCATTGGGCGAACCGCGTATCGGCTACTTCGGTATGGAGATGGTGCATCCCAAGTGCCGTGTCGCGGGCGAAAACACCCCGCTCAAGCAGGCTTTGACGCCGGTCTACCCCACCACCGCAGGATTGCCGCAAGCCACGCTACTCAAGCACATCCAGGCCGCGCTGGGTGAGCTGGAACTGACCGACACCCTGCCGCAGGCTGTGCTGAGCCGCCTCGGGCTACCGCCGTTCGCCGACAGCGTACAGCTGCTGCACAACCCGCCGCCCGACATCGACGAGCACGCACTGGCCGAGCGCGTGCATCCCGCCTGGCTGCGCATCAAGTTCGACGAGCTGCTGGCGCAGCAGTTGTCGATGCGCATGCATTACCGCAAGCGCCGCAGCCGTAATGCCCCGCAATTGTCCGCCCGCGGCCATCACACCCAACAGTTGTTAAAGACCTTGCCGTTCGCGCTTACCGGCGCACAGCAAAAGACGCTGCACGAAATCAGCCGCGACCTTGAACAGGCGCACCCGATGCAGCGCCTGTTGCAGGGCGACGTGGGCAGCGGCAAAACCGTAGTCGCCGCGCTAGCCGCGCTGCAGGCCATCGAGAACGGCTACCAGGCTGCGTTCATGGCGCCCACCGAAATCCTTGCCGAACAGCACTACCTCAAGCTGCGCGACTGGCTGCAACCGCTGGGCATCGCACCGGTATGGCTGTCCGGCAGCATGAAGAAGAAAGACAAAACGGCAGCCGCCGAATGCATCGCTTCTGGCGAAACACAATTCGCCATCGGCACCCATGCGCTGTTCCAGAACCAGATAGAGTTTGCAAAGCTGGGTCTGGTGATCGTCGACGAGCAGCACAAGTTTGGCGTACAGCAACGTCTGGCATTGCGCAGCAAAGGCGGCGAGCCACACCAGCTAATGATGAGCGCTACGCCCATCCCGCGCACATTGGCCATGAGCTACTACGCCGACCTCGACGTGTCGGTAATCGACGAACTGCCGCCGGGACGCACGCCCGTCGTCACCAAACTGGTCAGCGATGCGCGGCGCGAAGAGGTATTCGAGCGCGTGCGCCATGCCTGTATGGAAGGCCGGCAAGCGTACTGGGTATGCCCGCTGATCGACGACAACGGAGCTGCGGCGAAGGCTAATATGAGCGAAGCGAGTGTTAAGCGTAGCGGCCGAAGCCAATCGGAGGCACTGCAACTGCAAACCGCCATCGAAACCTGCGAAAATCTGCGCACGGCATTCCCCGAACTCAACGTAGGCCTGGTGCATGGCAAGTTGCCTGCAGCGGAAAAGGCGGCCATGATGGCCGCATTCAAAAGCGGCGAGATACAACTACTGGTGGCCACCACGGTAATCGAGGTCGGCGTCGATGTGCCCAATGCCAGCCTGATGGTGATCGACCACGCCGAACGCATGGGACTGGCGCAGTTGCACCAGTTGCGCGGCCGGGTCGGGCGCGGCGCCGCCGAAAGCATGTGCGTGCTGTTGTACCAGCAGCCGCTGTCGGAATTGGCACGGGCGCGCCTGAAAATCATTTACGAGAACACCGACGGCTTCGCCATCGCCCAGCATGACCTGCAACTGCGCGGCCCCGGCGAATTGCTCGGCGCGCGGCAGAGCGGTGTACCGATGCTGCGCTTCGCCGATATCGGTACAGACTCGGCGTTGCTCGACAATGCGCGCGACATTGCCGACGAACTGCTGCGCGACTTTCCCGCAGCGGCACAGGCGCATTTGCAACGCTGGATGGCAAACAAACATGACTACCTGCACGCCTGACCATTTCTGGAGCGGCACCATAACAGGCTGCGAGCCCGCGCTGGCCCCGTGGCTGCGCGACCACGGTTCGCTGACACTGCGCATCCGCCAGCGCTGCGGCGAATTCCGCATCCGCAACCTGTTCGACGGCATGGCGCCGGCACCGCGCGATGAAACCGCACTGCTCGGAGTGCCGTCGCGACAGCAGGTCTACACCCGCGACGTGTTCCTGCTCGCCGACGGACAACCGGTGGTGTTCGCGCACAGCGTGGTCGCCGCCCATCACCTGCGCGGCGCCTGGCAGGCGCTGCAACATCTCGGTGAGCGCTCTCTCGGCTCGCTGCTGTTCACCCATCCGCTGGTGCAGCGCAGGCCACTGCATTTTCGCGCGCTCAAGCCCGGCGACCTGCTGTACCGCCGCGCCGTCACATGCGGTGCGGCAGCCGGCTCGCTGTGGGCGCGGCGTTCACTGTTCACCCTGCACGATGCGCCGTTGCTGGTGACCGAGGTGTTCCTGCCGGAAATCCTGGAGCTGCACACATGAATTTCGCAACCCGCCTCCAACTGTACTGGCAACTGACGCGCATGCACCGGCCGATCGGAGCGCTGCTGCTGCTATGGCCCACGCTGTGGGGAGTATGGATTGCCGGCCGCGGCCAGCCGGTCTGGTACATCGTGGCCATTTTCGTGTTAGGCACGCTGCTGATGCGCGCCGCCGGCTGCGCGATCAACGACTATGCCGACCACGATATCGACAAGCACGTGAAACGCACCTGCGACCGCCCGCTCACCAGCGGCAAGCTGGCGCGGCACGAGGCGCTATGGGTGGCGGCGGTGCTGGCACTGCTCGCCTTGCTGCTGATTCTGCCGCTAAACCGGCTGACGCTGTTGCTGTCGCTGCCGGCCGCCTTCCTCGCCGCCAGCTATCCTTTTACCAAGCGCTTCCTCGCCATCCCCCAGGCCTACCTGGGTCTCGCCTTCAGCTTCGGCATCCCGATGGCATTTGCCGCGCAGTTGGGCAGCGTACCTGCCACGGCCTGGTGGCTGATGCTGGCGAACATTTTCTGGTGCATCGCCTACGACACCGAATATGCGATGGTCGACCGCGACGACGACATCCATCTCGGCATTCACTCCTCTGCGCTACTGCTGGGAAAATTCGACGTACCGGCGGTGATGGCCTGCTATGCCGCGGCACTGGTCATCCTCGCCGCCACCGGTGCTGCACTGCAAATGGGCGCCGCCTATTACGCAGGACTGCTGGCCGCGGCGGGCATTGCCGTCTACCACTACACCTTGATCCGCCATCGCCAGCGCGAGACCTGCTTCAAGGCTTTCCTGCACAACAACTGGTTCGGCGCGGCAATATTCGGCGGTATCGTGCTGGACAGCCTGTTGCAATAAAGTTCAGGAGGAAGCGCGGCGGCAGTAGCAGTAGACGAACTGCTGCACCGCGCCGGCAGGCGTGTGGTGGGTTTCTTTCCGGTGCTGTAGCAGGGTGAACGCTTCACCGAACTCATCGTGCAATTCATCGGCGCTATAGCGCATCACCGGCAGGCCGCTGCACTGCACCGGCCCATCCTCGGCAAATGTAGCAACGATGACGTAGCCACCCGGCTTGACCGAGCGAAACACGGTGCGCACATAAGCCTCGCGGTCCTGCGGCTCGGTAAGAAAATGGAACACTGCACGGTCGTGCCACAGGTCGTAACGGTTATCGGGCAATTCGACTGTAGTGATATCCGCCTCGATCCAGCGTACTTCACTCTCCCGCTCCCCCAAGCGCTGGCGTGCCGCATGCAGCGCAACGGCCGAGAGATCGAGCACGGTGAGATCGGTATAGCCCTCGGCAAGCAGGTCGTCGACCAGCGTGGAGGCACCGCCGCCGACATCGATGATGCCTGCATCATGGCCAACACCGGTCGCCTTGATCAAGTCCAGCGAAAGCTGCGCATGCGGCTGGAACCAGCTCACTGCATCGGGCGTTTTGGTCTCGTAAACTTTTTCCCAGTGCTGCTTGGATTGCATGCCGCCTCCTGCGATCATATCCAGTCCCGGGGCACCAGAAACCTGTCGTACAGTTCGGCCTCGGGTGTGCCCGGTTGCGGATGCCAATCATAACGCCATTTCACCAGCGGCGGCATCGACAGCAGAATGGATTCGGTACGGCCGTTGGACTGCAGGCCGAAGATGGTGCCGCGGTCGATCACCAGGTTGAATTCGACATAGCGACCGCGGCGGTAAAGCTGGAAGTCGCGCTCGCGCTCACCGTATGGCGTGTCCTTGCGCTTTTCCAGCAACGGCACATAGGCAGACAGGTAATGGTCGCCCACGCTCTGCTGGATTGCGAAGCAGGTGTCGAAATCCGGCTCACTCAGGTCGTCGAAGAAGATGCCGCCCACACCGCGCGGCTCGTTGCGGTGCTTGAGAAAGAAATATTCGTCGCACCACTGCTTGAATTTCGGGTGCAGCGACGGATCGAACGGCGCCAGCGAGTTCTTGCATGTCTGGTGAAAATGCCGCGCGTCTTCATCGAAACCGTAATACGGCGTGAGGTCCATGCCGCCGCCAAACCAGAACACCTTGTCACCGTCGGGTTTGTGCGCCATGAACATGCGCACGTTGGCATGCGAGGTCGGTGCATAGGGGTTGCGCGGATGCATCACCAGCGACACGCCCATCGCTTCCCAGCCGCAGCCGGCCAGCTCCGGGCGATGCGCGGTCGCCGAAGGCGGCATACTGTCGCCCTGCACATGCGAAAACGCGACGCCGCCACGCTCCAGCACGTTACCTTCCTCGATGATGCAGCTGATGCCTTCGCCCTTGCCGATACCACCCGAGCCGGTCGCGCGCTCCCACTTGTCGCGCAGGAACTTGTTGCCGTCCACCTGTTCCAGGCGGTCGACGATCAGTTCCTGTAGTTCGAGCAGATATTCTTTTACCGCAGCGCTATCCATTCCCCCTCCAGCTATTTTTGTCGTATTCAGTTGCGCACGATTTTACCACTCGTCCAGTCGCGTATGGTCGAGGGGCGGCGGCGTTTGCCCACCCGCCCCGGCAGCACCAGCGCCCGCCCGCCGAAACGCCGCAGACACTCGGCATACGTACGCACGGGTTTGTCGCCGCTATGGTTCGCACTGGTGGAAACCAGCGCCATGTGCAGCGCGTTGCACAGTGCCGCCGCCCCGGGATGGGCGGTGATGCGCACCGCCAGCGTGTCGTACCTGCCGCGCAGCCAGCGCGGACAATCCGGTCTGGCCGGCATCAGAAAGGTAACCGCCTGTGTACCGCCACAGCGCAATTCTTCCTGTTGCTGCGATGTCAGTGGTTGCAAATAAGATGTCAGTTGGTTAAAACGGCTCGCAATCAGGATCAGCCCCTTGTGCTGCGGCCGCCCCTTGATCCGCAGCAGACGCTGCACTGCGCGGCGGTTGCGCGGGTCGCAGCCCAAACCGTAGCAGGACTCGGTGGGATAGGCGATCAGGCCGCCGCGCGCGAGATGCGCGGCAAGTCGGCGCGATGGTATCGGCAGGCGTGCCAAGATCAGTGTTTGTGCTGCAGCGCGCGCCAGCCGATGTCGCGGCGCATCTGGCAGCCGTCGAAATGAATGCTGTCGGCGATCTCGTAGGCGCGCTCCTGCGCCCGCTTGACCATGGTGCCGAGCGCAACCACGCACAGCACGCGCCCGCCGCTGGTCACCACCTTACCGTCCCTGAGCGCAGTGCCGGCATGAAACACGTGCGCATCCTCCAGTTTTTTCGGCAAGCTGCCAATCTCGTCGCCCTTGCGCGGCGTATCCGGATAATTCGCCGCGGCCAGCACCACGCCGAGCGCGGTACGGCGGTCCCATTCGGCCTCGACCTGGTCCAGAGTGCCGTTGATCGCATGCTCGACGATAACCGAAAAATCGCTCTTCAGACGCAGCATGATCGGCTGTGTTTCGGGATCGCCCATGCGGCAGTTGAATTCGAGTACCTTGATCGCGCCGTCAGGCTGGATCATCAGGCCGGCATACAGAAAACCGGTGTAGGCAACGCCTTCACTTTCCATGCCGCGCACCACGGGGTTGATCACTTCGCGCAGGATGCGCGCATGCATCTGCGGCGTGACCATGGGTGCAGGCGAATAGGCGCCCATGCCACCGGTGTTGGGCCCCTTATCACCGTCCAATAAACGTTTATGGTCCTGGCTGGTGGCCAGCGGCAGCACATGCGCACCATCCACCATCACGATGAAACTGGCTTCCTCGCCTTCGAGAAATTCCTCGATCACCACGCGCGCACCGGCATCGCCGAACTTGTTGTCGGCCAGCATCATGTCGATCGCGGCAAAGGCTTCGCCGCGGCTCTCGGCCACCACTACGCCCTTGCCTGCAGCCAGCCCGTCGGCCTTGATCACGATGGGTGCACCATGCTGCTCGACATAAGCCTTGGCCGCAACCACGTCGCTGAAGGTTTCGAAGAACGCAGTGGGAATGTTGTGGCGTGCCATGAAGCGCTTGGCGAAATCCTTGGAGGATTCCAGTTGCGCAGCGGCCTGGGTCGGCCCGAAAATTTTCAGCCCGGCCGCGCGGAATGCATCGACCACACCGGCCGCCAGCGGCGCCTCCGGCCCGACCACGGTCAGTTCGATATGTTCGCGTTTGGCAAATTCGATCAACTCGGGAATCGCCGTGATTGCAACGTTTTCCACGCCATCTTCCAGCGCGGTGCCGGCGTTGCCCGGTGCGACGTACACCTTCTGCACCTTCACGCCCTGCGCCAGACGCCAGGCCAGCGCGTGTTCGCGGCCGCCGGAACCGATGACCAGAATTTTCATATTAATGCCTGAAGTGACGATAGCCGGTAAACACCATCGCCAGCCCATGCTCGTCGGCCGCAGCGATCACTTCTTCGTCGCGCATCGAGCCGCCGGGCTGAATCACGGCCTTGGCGCCAGCTTCGGCCAGCACGTCGACACCGTCGCGGAACGGGAAGAAAGCATCCGATGCAATCACCGAGCCCGCCAGGCTCAGGCCTGCGTTTTGCGCCTTGATCGATGCGATGCGCGTAGAATCGACACGGCTCATCTGCCCGGCGCCGACACCCAGCGTCTGGCCGCCCTTGCAGAATACGATGGCGTTGGACTTGACGTATTTCGCCACGCGCCAGGCGAACAGCAGATCCTGCAATTGCTCGGCCGTCGGCTGCACTTTGGTCACCACCTTGAGCTGCGCAGCCTGCACGTTGAGTGTATCCGGCGACTGCACCAGCAGGCCGCCAGTGACGCGCTTCATGTCGTACTGGTTGTGCGCGCCGGACAACGGCACAGTAAGTACGCGCACGTTCTGCTTCGCAGCGGTGACTTTCAATGCAGCCTCGGTCGCGGCCGGCGCGATGATCACTTCGACGAACTGGTTGGCAACGATCTGCGCTGCAGTCGCCTCGTCCAGTTCACGGTTGAAGGCAATGATGCCGCCGAACGCGGAAGTAGGGTCGGTGGCATAAGCCAGCTTGTAGGCACTGAGCGGGCCGTCGGCAATTGCCACGCCGCATGGGTTGGCGTGCTTGACGATGACGCAGGCCGGCTGCTCGAAAGTCTTTACGCATTCCCATGCCGCGTCGGCGTCGCCAACGTTGTTATAGGACAGCTCCTTGCCCTGCAGCTGGGTGTAATCGGCGATGCCGCCGGGCACCACATTCAGGTCGCGGTAGAACGCCGCGCTCTGGTGCGGATTCTCGCCGTAGCGTGTGTCCTGCACCTTGGCGAAGCTGAAGTTGATCTGCGCCGGGAATCCAGTCTTGTTGCCTTCATCGTCAATCGCGGTCAGGTAGTTGCTGATCATGCCGTCGTAGGCTGCAGTGTGTGAAAACGCCTTCTTCGCCAGGCCGAAGCGGGTGGCATCGCTTACTGCGCCGCCATTGGTTTGCATCTCGGCCAGCACGTCCGGGTAATCCGCCGGATCGGTAACAATGGCGACATGCGCATGATTCTTCGCCGCCGCGCGCACCATGGTCGGACCACCGATGTCGATGTTCTCGATGGCATCTTCCAGTGTGCAACCGGGCTTGGCCACGGTCGCCGCGAACGGGTACAGGTTGACCACCACCAGGTCGATGGTCGGAATGTTGTGCTGCTCCAATGTCGCCACATGCCCCGGCAGGTCGCGCCGCGCCAGGATGCCGGCATGCACCTTGGGCTGCAGCGTCTTCACGCGCCCGTCCAGCATCTCGGGGAAGCCGGTGTAATCCGCGACCTCGGTAACCGGTACGCCGTTGTCGGCGAGCAATTTCGCGGTGCCGCCGGTGGAGAGGATGTTCACGCCCAGCTGCTGCAGGCCTTGGGCAAATTCCAGCACGCCCGCCTTGTCCGAAACACTGATCAGTGCTTGTTTGATGACTTCCATGTTGATTCCGATTTGGGGTTGGTTATTGCTTGATTCCGTGCACCTGAATTTTCTTGCGCAGCGTATTGCGGTTCAGCCCGAGCAGTTCTGCCGCACGCGTCTGGTTACCGCCGGCATGGAACATCACGGTTTCGATCAACGGTTTTTCCACACAGTTCATCACCATGTCGTACACACCACACGATGGCTCCTCGCCATCCAGATCCCTGAAATAGTCGTCCAGCGCCTTGCGCACATAGCGCGCAATATCATTCTCGTTTTTTTTCATCCCTGAAGTCTTCCGTCCCTGAAGCTTTTAGTAATTTTATGCCGCCAGTTCTTCTACATAATGCAGGCGCTCTCCGCGCTGTAATTGCTCATCGAAAAAGTCGCGCACTGCCTGCAACTGCTGTGCGCTGCTTTCCAGCATATTCATACCATGGCGGAACCGCGCCGAACCCGCCAATCCCTTGGTGTACCAGGAGATGTGCTTGCGTGCTACGCGCACCCCGGTGTATTCGCCGTAAAACTCATAAAGCTCATGCACATGGTGCAACAGCACGTCGAGTATTTCATTCACCTCGGGCGACGGCAGCCGCTCGCCGGTTTTCAGGAAATGCTCGATTTCGCGAAACAGCCAGGGACGCCCCTGCGCCGCGCGGCCTATCATCACCGCATCGGCTTCGGTGTAATCGAGTACCTCCCGTGCTTTTTCCGGCGTGGCAATGTCGCCATTGGCGATCACCGGCACGGATACCGCCGCCTTCACCGCGGCGATGGTGTCGTATTCGGCATGGCCGGTGTAGCCGCAGGCCCGGGTGCGGCCATGGATGGCCAGCGCCTGGATGCCGCTGGCCTCGGCGATCTGTGCGATGCGTACCGCGTTGCGGTTGGCCTTGTCCCAGCCGGTGCGAAATTTCAGGGTAACCGGCACCTTTACCGCCGCAACCACTGCTTCCAGTATCTGCGCCACCAGCGTCTCGTTCTGCAGCAATGCGGAACCGGCCATCACGTTACATATTTTCTTGGCCGGGCAGCCCATGTTGATATCGATGATCTGCGCACCCTGGTCGACGTTGTATCTGGCAGCCTGCGCCAGCATTTTCGGGTCGGCGCCGACGATCTGCACCGAGATCGGATCCGGTTCGCCTTCGTGGTTGGCGCGGCGGCGCGTTTTCTCGGAACCGTACAGCAAGGAATTGGAAGCCACCATCTCGGAAACGGCCATGCCGGCACCCATGTCGCGGCACAGCATGCGGAATGGCCGATCGGTCACCCCGGCCATCGGGGCGACAATCAGATTGTTTTTCAGCTGGTAGGGACCGATGCGCATAACGAGTTTCCAAAAGGGGCGTTGATTATAAATTAATCAACCGCCACGTGCTATCATTGCCGGGCAAAAAACGTAAAAATCGACATGACATTCGACGTACTGATCATTGGTGGCGGCCTGGTTGGCGCAAGTCTGGCCGCGGCACTCAAATCCGGCGACCTGTCCGTGGCGCTGGTGGAAAACCACGCCATATCGAACCAGCCAGCTCCGGGAAATGGCTGGGACAGCCGTATCTATGCCATCAGCCCGGGCTGCGCCGCATTCCTCGCGCAAAGCGGGGCGTGGCAGCACATGGACATGAACCGCGTGCAGCAGATCGAGCAGATGCGCGTGTTCGGCGACGGCGGCGCGGAACTGGATTTTTCCGCCTATCAGGTCGGCGCGCCCGAACTGGCTTTCATCCTGGAAAGCCGGTTACTGCTGGCTGCGCTGTGGCAGCAACTCCAGCAGCAGGACAACCTTACCCTGTTCAGTCCGGCGAAGTGCGCCAGCCTGGCCTGGCATGATGATGCCGCCAGCCTGCATCTGGAAGACGGCCGGGAAATCTGCGCAAAACTGATCGTCGGCGCAGATGGACGCGACTCCTGGGTGCGGCAACAAGCGGGCATCACCGAGCCCCCTTCCCCCTATCACCAGCATGGAGTGGTCGCCAACTTCGTTGCCGAGAAGCCCCATCGCAGCACCGCCTGGCAGTGGTTCCAGCCGGATGGCATCCTGGCGCTGCTGCCGATGCCGCAGCAGATGGTGTCCATGGTGTGGTCGGTCAGCCCGGAACGCTCAGCGGAACTAACGAGCATGCCGCACGACGAACTGTGCGCCCAAGTGGCGGCAGCTTCGCATCATATGCTGGGAGAATTGCAAGTGGTCACTCCGCCTGCAGCCTTCCCGCTACGCCTGCTCAATCTGCCGCATATCGCCAAGCCGCGTCTGGCGCTGATTGGCGATGCCGCGCACAACGTCCATCCGCTTTCCGGACAGGGTGTGAATCTGGGATTCCGCGATGCGCGCCAGTTGACGCAGGTGCTGCTGCAGCGCGGCGCCCAACAGGACTGCGGCAATGAACACCTGCTGCGCCGCTACGACCGCGCACGGCGCGAGGACATCCTGTCGATGCAGCTCACCACTGATGCGTTGAAAAATCTGTTCAACAACCGCAACCCGCTGTTGCGCACCATGCGCAACCTGGGACTGAACGTCACCAATCATGTTGCGCCGCTGAAAAAAATGCTGGCGCGCCATGCACTCAATTAATTTTCTGCAAAAGGTTCACATGTTCAAGTTTCTGTTGCTGGTACTGCTCTCCATTTCCTCTGCCTGGGCCGACGAGGCCGCTCAGGTCAAGGCCACGCTGCAACAGCATTTTCCGCAACTGGGCACGGTCAAGCAGGTCAATCCATCGCCGATACCCGGCCTGTATGAAGTGATCACCCAGGATCACCTGTTCTATACCGACGAGAAGGCTCACTACCTGATCGACGGCAGCATTTACGACCTGCATACCATGCGCAACCTGACCGACGAGCGCCAGCGCCAGGTGTTCGCCATCAACTTCAACAGCCTGCCGCTCGACCTTGCGCTGAAAAAGGTCAAGGGCAACGGCAGCCGCAAGCTGGTGATCTTTACCGACCCCAACTGCGGTTTCTGCAAACGGCTGGAGCGCGAGCTGGAAACGGTCAACAACATCACCATTTACCGCATGCTGTATCCGGTATTCCCGGGATCCGACAAGAAGGTGCACGCCATATTGTGCAGCAAGAATCCCAACCAGGCGTGGGACGACCTGCTGCTGCACAATGTGCTGCCGCCCGTCCCTGCGGCGAACTGCAGCACGCCGCAGACCGGCAGGGTACTGGCGCTGGGCGAAAAATTACGGGTCAGCGGTACGCCGACGCTGATTTTCGCGGACGGCACGCTGATGCCGGGCTACCTGCCCGCCACCGCACTGGAAAAGACGCTGAATGGCGCTGCGGCCAGTCACTAATCTGCTGTCTGTTCCGGGCGCCGGCCTGCCGCTGGCCCTGGGTGGTTCGCTGCTGCTGCATCTGGGCATCCTGTTTGGCGTGCCCGCGCCGATGCCGGCAGCATCCCATGCCGCCCCATCCCTGTCCGTGCATCTGGCTGCTGCCGTAGCGCCCGCCATGCCGTCCGCAGCACGGGCAGCGCCGGTCATCCCGCAACCCCGGCCCGGCAAGCTGCCGCAGCAGCATACCGCCGGGATGCCAGTGCCTGCGCATCATATGCTGGCGCAAGCGGCGCCGGCATCGAATACCGCACCGCGCGCAACAGCAATGCCCACCGCAAAAAACACCACCATTCCCGCTCCCACTTATTATGAGGGCGCACAACTGGGTGTGCCGCCGCACCTGCTGGGCGAATTGCAGCAGGTTTACCCGGCACGCGCACGGGCTGCGGATATCGAAGGCAGCGTGACGCTGTCGCTACTGATCGACGAACACGGCAAGGTCGATAATGCCAGTGTGGTCAGCGCGCAACCTCCAGGCTATTTCGAAAAGGCCGCGCTCAACATGCTGCGCAACCAGCGCTTTACCCCTGCCCTCATTCACAATCAGCCGGTAAAAAGCCGCTGGCGCACCATCGTGCGCTACCGCCTGCAGTCCTGAACATTCCTTGACACCCCTGCGTCACGTCCACGATACTTTGGCATCGCTTGAGTATAAGGCCCTGTCTTGAACGACCTGTCACTAGGCACGCTCTTCATTATTCTGGTTGTACTGCTGGCCTGTGCCGCTTTCTTTTCCCTGGCGGAAACCAGCATGATGGCGCTAAACCGCTATCGCCTGAACAATCTGGTGCGCAAAGGCAACAAGAGCGCCAAACTCACCTCCAGACTGCTGGCGAAAACCGACAAGCTGCTCGGCTCCATCCTGTTCGGCAATACCCTGCTCAATGTCGCCTCCGCCACCCTGACCGAGGTGATCATGGCGCGCATGTTCGGCCATGGCAACAGCTCCGCACTGCTGGCGGGTACGCTGGCGATCACTTTCGCCATCGTGATATTCAGCGAGATCATGCCCAAAATTGTCGCGGCCAGCCACCCCGAACGGGTTGCCCTGCCGTCGAGCTATATACTGGGGCCGCTGATCAGGCTGTTCCACCCGGTGGTATCCATCGCCACCGCCATTGTCCGCGGCGTGCTGTGGCTGCTGCGCATCCGGATTCAGTCCGATCAGAGCATGCAGAAAAACCTGACCATTGAGGAGTTGCGCGTACTGGTACTCGAAGCAGGCAATTTTTTGCCGCGCAAGCACCAGAAAATGCTGCTCAATCTGGTGGATATCGAGCGCATCGCGGTGAATGACGTAATGGTGCCGCGCAACCAGATCGAAGCGATCAACCTGAATGCCAGGCCGGAAACGCTGCGCGAGCAATTGTCGACCTGCCATCACACCCTGCTGCCGGTATTCGAGGACCGACTGGACAATATCGTCGGCATCCTGCATGTGCGCCGCGCGCTGAGCCTGATGCAGCATGAGTCGTTCAACACGGACGAATTCCGGGAGCTGCTGCACGAACCTTACTTCATCCCGTCCGACACGGCCCTGCTGTCGCAATTGCAGCATTTCCAGGAGCGACACATCCGGCTTGGGCTGGTAGTGGACGAATATGGCGAACTGCTGGGCCTGGTCACGCTGGAAAACATCCTGGAGGAAATCGTCGGTGAATTCACCACCCAGTCGCCTTCGCAAACCGGCAAATTCCGGCGCCAGGACGACGGCAGTTTTCTTGTGGAAGGCAGCACATCATTGCGTGATCTGAACCGCAAGTTGGGCATGCATTTTCCGCTAAACGATGCCAAGACGCTGAATGGCCTGATACTGGAGCATATGGAAGATATCCCCGAGGCAGGTACCAGCCTGAAAATCGCGGATTATCCCATCGAAATCATCCAGACCCAGGATCGCGTGGTCAAGGTGGTAAAAATATTTCCCGCATTACACAGGAAGCCAGTGGCATAAGGGAATCTCCGGTCAAGCCTGACATGAACCGCATGTCAGGCTTGACCGGAAACTCCCCCAACTTTACAAGCAACACAAAGCCATGCATGATTTGCTGTAAACTGAAGGAATTGAGACAATTATCTATGAAACTGTATTAGTTAGGGATATGCCATGGCAGTGGACAGCAAGGCCAAAAAAGGGAAAGAGTACCAGTTCCTGTGGGAAGGCAAGGAAAAGTCCGGCAAGGCCGTAAAGGGTGAAATGCGTTCTGCGGGCGAAGCTTCCGTTTCTGCTCACCTGCGTCGCCAGGGCATCCAGGTCACCAAGATCAGGAAGCGCCGCGGCAGCACCAAGCCGGTCACCGAGAAGGACATCACCATGTTTACGCGCCAACTCGCCACCATGATGAGGTCCGGCGTGCCGTTGCTGCAGGCCTTCGATATCGTAGGCAAGGGACACAGCAACCCTTCGGTCGCTCGCCTGCTGATGGACATCAAGACCGATGTGGAAACCGGCAACAGTCTGAGCTCGGCATTCCGCAAATATCCGCTGTATTTCGATGACCTGTACTGCAACCTGATCGGTGCCGGCGAAGCGGCCGGTATCCTGGACAGCTTGCTCGAACGCCTGGCGAGCTACAAGGAAAAAACGCAGGCCATCAAGAGCAAGATCAAATCGGCATTGTTCTATCCGGTTTCGATCATCGTAGTGGCCTTCGTCATCACTGCGGTGATCATGATTTTCGTGATTCCGGCATTCAAGGAGCTGTTCTCCAACTTCGGCGCCAACCTGCCGACACCGACGCTGGTGGTGATGGCGATCTCCGATTTCTTCGTGAAATGGTGGTGGGCAATCTTCGGTGGGATCGGCGGCGGCCTCTATTTCTTCATGTATACCTGGAAGCGCAACAAGAAAATGCAGAATGTGATGGACCGGATCATGCTGAAGCTGCCCGTCTTCGGCGAGCTGATCCGCAAGGCCACCCTCGCGCGCTGGACGCGCACCCTGTCCACCATGTTCGCCG
>CAZMSI010000010.1:0-6268 GCA_964568895.1 uncultured Sideroxydans sp.
CATGGTGCTGGCCGACACGCTGACGCTGGCGTCACGCGCGAAGCCGGACATGATGGTCGACTTCGCCACGCTGACCGGCAGCATGGCGGTCGCACTGGGGGCGCGCTACTCGGGGGTGTTCGGCACGCGCGAGGAATTGCTGCAGCACGCGGTGGCTGCCGGCAAGTCCAGCGGCGAACGAATGTGTGCGTTCCCGCAGGACGAGGACTACGAGGCCGAACTCGACTCGAAAGTGGCCGACATCAAGCAGTGCACCCTCGGCGGCGACGCCGACCACATCCTGGCCACGCGCTTCCTCAAGCGCTTCGTCGAGCACGACGTGCCGTGGCTGCACGTTGATCTTTCCGCCAGCCGCTGCGAGGGCGGGCTGGGTATCGTGGCGGGAGAGGTGACCGGATTCGGCGTGGGCTGGGGTCTGGAGATGTTGCGCTGATTAGAACCTGTCCCAAAATTACTGCGCTCGCTACATTTTGAAACAGGTTCTATAACTGGTCGGCCGGCGGTGCAACCTTGAGCACTTCTTCCAGTGTGGTGATGCCGGAGGAAACTTTCGTTGCACCGGAGATGCGCAGCGGTTTCATGCCTTCCTGGCAGGCCAGTGCGCGGACGCGGGCGAGGTCGGTGGCAGGGGTAATCAACTTGCGTAGTTCGGGCGACATCAGCAGGATTTCGTAGATGCCGATGCGGCCTATGTAGCCGGTCATGCGGCATTCCAGGCAGCCGACCTGATGCTGCAATTGTTGCGGCCGGGAAAGTTTCCACGGCGTGACCAGGTTATCCCATAGTTCATTCTCGTAGGCCTGCGGCGGTTGTGGCTGTTTGCAGTGCGGGCACAGCGTGCGTACCAGGCGCTGGGCCATGATGCCGAGCACGGTGGCGCTGATCATGTAGGGTGGGACGCCGAGATCGAGCAAACGAGTGATGGCCGAGGGCGCGTCGTTGGTGTGCAGCGTGGACAGCACCAGATGGCCGGTGAGTGCGGCCTGGATCGCCATCTCCGCGGTTTCCAGGTCACGGATTTCGCCAACCATGATGATGTCCGGATCCTGGCGCATCAGAGAGCGCACGCCGTCGGCAAAGTTGAGGTCGATGCCGTGCTGTACCTGCATCTGGTTGAACGCGGGTTCGACCATTTCGATCGGATCTTCGATGGTGCAGACGTTGACCTCCGGTGTGGCCAGGTGTTTGAGTGTGGAATACAGCGTGGTGGTCTTGCCCGAGCCGGTGGGGCCGGTGACCAGGATGATGCCGTTGGGCCGCGCGGTCATCTGCCGCCAGCGTGTGGTGTCTTCGTCGGAAAAACCAAGCTCGGAAAAATCGCGTACCAGCACCTCGGGATCGAAAATGCGCATTACCAGTTTCTCGCCGAAAGCGGTGGGCAGCGTGGACAGGCGCAGTTCGATTTCCTGGCCGTCGTCGGTGCGCGTCTTGATGCGACCATCCTGCGGGCGGCGTTTTTCCACCACGTCCATGCGCCCGAGCAGCTTGATGCGGCTGGTCATTGCGGTCATCACCGGCATCGGGATCTGGTACACCTGGTGCAGCACGCCGTCGATGCGGAAGCGCACAATGCCGACGTCGCGCCGCGGCTCGATATGGATATCCGAGGCACGCTGTTCGAAGGCGTACTGCCACAGCCAGTCCACAATGTGCACGATGTGCTGGTCGTTGGCGTCGAGCTGGCGGTTGGCCTTGCCCATTTCCACCAGTTGCTCGAATGAGGCCTGGCCGGATTTTTCCTGATGCTTGGTCTGTGCCGCCTTTTTCACTGAACGCGCAAGGTTGAAGAACTCGATCAGGTAGCGGTTGATGTCTTCCGGCGAAGAGATCGCGCGGCGGATTTCGCGCCGGGTCAGTTGCCGGATCACCGATTCCCAGTCGCGCAGGAACGGCTCGGAGGTGGCGATCACGATTTCGGTCGGCGTCAATTGCACCGGCAGGATGCCGAAGCGCGCGGCATACTCATTGGACATGATGTCGGTGAGCGCGGAGAAATCGATCTTCAGCGGATCGATGTGGAAATATTCGAGGCCGGTGCGTTTTGCCATCCATTCCGCCAATACCTCGGAATTCAGCAAGTGGTTCGGTGCCTGCTGTGATTTCCAGTTTTGTGCGGCGATAACCGTGAATGGATGACCAGCCATGCGGCGCAGACGCTGTTCGGCAATCAGCGCATCGGCGGCGGACTGGCTGACCATGCCGTCGGCGACCAGCATGCCCAGCACTTCCGGCAAGGTCAATTTGTGGTCCTTGATTTCCTGCGGTTTCATGCGTGGCTCCCTTTAGCGGCGTTAGGCTATACCGATATCGCGGCCATCGCAATCAGCCAGTAGCGGGCGAATTTGCCGATGGCCATGAACAGCGCGGCATACCAGGGGTTCTGCCGCAGCCAGCCTGCGGCCAGGCACAGCGCGTCGCCAAGCAATGGAGTCCAGGCCAGTAGCAGCGCGGGCGGACCATATTTGCGCGCCCTGTCTACGTGTTTCAATTGCTGCGTCATAGGCAGCATCCAGCCCATACCGAAGGTGATCATGCCGCCTATGGTATTGCCCAGTGTACCGAGCAGCAGTGCCGGCCAGAACAGTTCGGGATGCAGTTTCAGCACACCGAGCAGTACGGCTTCGGATCCGCCGGGCAGCAGCGTTGCGGCGAGCAGGCTGGAGATGAACAGCCCCCACAGGCTGAGGTCGCTGCCGATCCAACCGGTGAGAGCTTCCAATTAGCGCTTTTTTTTCTTGGGGGCGTACAGGTCGGTAATCGTGCCTTCCGCCATTTCCGCCGAAAAGCACAACGTTTCCGACAGCGTCGGGTGCGGGTGGATGGTGAGGCCGATGTCTTCCATGTCGGCACCCATCTCCAACGCCAGCACGCCTTCGGCGATCAACTCGCCGGCATTGACGCCGACAATGCCCAGGCCGAGGATACGGCGCGAGCCTGGATCGAGCAGCACCTTGGTCGCCCCTTCCTCGCGTGCAATGGACAGCGCGCGGCCCGATGCGGCCCAGGGGAATGAGGCTTTCTCGTATTCGATGTCCTGTGCCTTGGCCTGGGTTTCGGTCAGGCCCATCCACGCGACTTCCGGGTCGGTGTAGGCGACCGAGGGAATCGTCAGCGGTTCGAAGAATGCCTTGTGCCCGGCGATGACTTCCGCCGCAACCTTACCCTCGTGTACCGCCTTGTGCGCCAGCATCGGGTCGCCGACGATGTCGCCGATGGCGAAGATGTGATTCACATTGGTGCGCATCTGCTTGTCGACCGGGATGAAGCCGCGCTCGTTCACGATCAGCCCGGCTTTCTCTGCATCGATCTCGCGACCGTTCGGGCGACGGCCTACGGCCATCAGCACCTTGTCGTAGAGTTGCGGTTCGGTCGGTGCCTGGTCGCCTTCGAAAGTGACCAGCAGACCTTCCTTCTTCGCTTCGATCCTGGTGACCTTGGTCTTCAGCATGATCGCTTCGTAGCGCTTGGCGATGCGCGTGTGTAGTGGCTTGACCATGTCCTTGTCGGCGCCCGGCATCAGCTGGTCCATCAGTTCGACCACGGAGATCTTCGCGCCCAGTGCGTCGTACACGGTTGCCATCTCGAGGCCGATGATGCCGCCGCCGATGACCAGCATGCGCTTCGGCACATCCTTTAATGCGAGTGCGCCGGTGGAATCGATGATGCGTTCATCTTCGTAAGGGAAGCCGGGGATGCGCGCGACGCTGGAGCCGGCCGCGACGATGCAATGATCGAAGGTGACGACCTTTTCGCCTTCGGCGGTCTGTACCGCGAGCGAGTTGGGCGAAGTGAATTTCGCCACGCCCTGCACCACCTGCACCTTGCGCTGCTTGGCCAGTCCGGCGAGACCGCCGGTCAGCTTGCCGATCACGCTTTCCTTCCAGTTGCGGATTTTGTCGATGTCGATCTTCGGCTTGGCGAATGTCACGCCGTGATGCGATACCTCGTCCGCTTCGCAGATCACCTTGGCGACGTGCAGCAGCGCCTTGGACGGGATGCAGCCGACGTTGAGGCAGACACCGCCGAGCGAGGCGTGTTTCTCGATCAGCACCACCTGCTTGCCGAGATCGGCCGCGCGGAATGCCGCGGTGTAGCCGCCGGGGCCGGCGCCGAGTACCACCACTTCGGCATGGATGTCGCCCTTGGCAATCTTGGCTGCCGGTGTCGGCGCGACCTGTGGCGCTGCTGCCGGTGCGGCGGCTTGCGGTGCGGGTGCAGCTTTTTTCTTGGCCGGCGCGGTGGCGCTGCTTTCCAGCATCAGGATCAGCGAGCCTTCGCTGACCTTGTCGCCGACCTTGACCTTCAGTTCCTTCACCGTGCCTGCGGCGGGCGAGGGTACTTCCATGGTCGCCTTGTCGGTTTCCAGCGTGATCAACGATTGTTCCGCTGCGACTGTGTCGCCAGCCTTGACCAGTACTTCGATGATTTCGACGTCCTTGAAGTCGCCGATGTCCGGCACCTTGATTTCGATAACTTGACTCATGCTATTCCTTATTTACGTATCTGGCCGTTGCCGAGCACGATGTATTTCTGCGAGGTCAGCCCTTCCAGTCCGACCGGGCCGCGCGCATGGATCTTGTCGGTAGAGATGCCGATTTCCGCGCCTAAGCCATATTCGAAGCCGTCGGCGAAACGCGTCGAAGCATTCACCATTACGCTCGAAGAATCCACCTCGCGCAGGAAGCGCATCGCCCTGGTGTAATTCTCGGTGACGATGCTGTCGGTATGCTGCGAGCCGTAGCGGGCAATGTGGTCGATGGCGGCGTCCATGTCGGGCACCACGCGGATCGCCAGGATGGGTGCCAGGTATTCCTCGCTCCAGTCTTCCTCGGAGGCTGACTTCATTTCCTTCACGATGGCGCGCGCCGCGTCGTCGCCGCGCAGTTCCACACCCTTGTCGAGGTAGATCTTGCACAGCGGTGGCAGCACCTTGCCGGCGATGCCCTGCGCGACCAGCAGCGTTTCCATCGCGTTGCACACGCCGTAGCGGTGGGTCTTGGCGTTGTCGGCGATGCGGATGGCTTTTTCGATGTCCGCCTCGTCGTCGATGTATACGTGGCACACGCCGTGCAGGTGCTTGATCACCGGAATGCGAGCCTCGTTCGAAACGCGCTCGATCAGGCCCTTGCCGCCGCGCGGCACGATCACGTCCACATAGTCTTTCATCGTAATCAGTTCGCCCACGGCGGCGCGGTCGGTGGTCTCGACGACCTGCACGGCAGTGTCCGGCAGGCCGGCGGCCTTCAGTCCGGCTTGCAC
This sequence comes from uncultured Sideroxydans sp., assembly GCA_964568895.1. GTDB lineage: Bacteria > Pseudomonadota > Gammaproteobacteria > Burkholderiales > Gallionellaceae > RI-121. The sequence continues at coordinate 5,260 of CAZMSI010000010.1, forward strand.
ACAGGCGGCAATGGCCTGGTTGGAATAGATTGCTTCCGAACCGCCGCGCAGGATCGCTGCATTGCCGGATTTCAGGCACAGCCCGGCAGCATCCGCGGTGACGTTGGGACGCGATTCATAGATGATGCCGATCACGCCCAACGGTACGCGCATCTTGCCGACCTGGATGCCGGAGGGACGGAAACTCATGTCTTCGATCTCGCCGACCGGGTCGGACAGTTGCGCAATCTGGCGCAGGCCCTCGGCCATGCCGTTGATGACCTTGTCGCTCAGCGTCAGGCGGTCGATCGAAGCATTGTCCAGGCCATCCTTGCGCGCGCGTTCGATGTCGCGGGCATTGGCTTCCTGCAATGCCGCTTTGCCGTCCAGGATAGCCTGGGCGATTGCTTCCAGTGCACTGTTCTTGGCGGCGGTATCAGCCTGTGCCAGCAGGCGCGAAGCAGCGCGCGCCTGCTGTCCGGTTTGCCGCATATAAGCTTTGATGTCTTCCATCGTACTTCTTTCGTTAGCATAGGCCGCGTATTTTACCATCGCGCATGGGTTAAAATACGCGCCTTGGTTTTATGGTGAATTTGATGTCTGACATCCTGAAAAAAATCCTCGCGGTCAAGGCGCAGGAAATAGCGGCGGCACAGGCTGCCAAACCGCTGGCGCAAATCCGCGATGAAGCGGCGCTGGCCGAACCGGCGCGCGATTTCGTCGGTGCAATTCGCGGCAAAATTGCCGCGGGGCAGCCCGCAGTGATCGCAGAAATCAAGAAGGCCAGCCCGAGCAAGGGCGTGCTGCGCGAGGATTTCCGGCCGGCGGAAATCGCCGCCAGCTATGCGCAGCACGGTGCGGCCTGTCTGTCAGTGCTGACCGATGAACAGTTCTTCCATGGCAGCGCGGAATATCTGAAACAGGCGCGTGCGGCTTGTGTCATCCCGGTGCTGCGCAAGGATTTCATGGTGGATGTTTACCAGATTTGCCAGGCGCGGGCGATGGGGGCGGATGCCATCCTGTTGATCGC
>CAZMSI010000010.1:6368-8802 GCA_964568895.1 uncultured Sideroxydans sp.
TGGAACTGGAAAGACTGTTCGGTCTGTAAACCCTGCGGCAACGAGGAAATAAAAAACGGGCACCCGAAGGTGCCCGTTTGACTTTCCGGATTCGATTAAACGAATTTAGAAAGCGTGCTTGATGCCAACGCCGAAGGCATGCACGGACTGCCCAGCTGCGCCTGCTGCAGTCGGGTTGCCGGTGGATGTGTCGGCTAGGCCATATGTGGCAGCGCTGTCGTTGGATACGTGGGTGTACACGAAGTACAGCTTGGTGCGCTTGCTCATGTTGTGGTCATAGCCAATCGACGTCTGCTTGGCGCCGGTGCTGACCACGTTGCCGGTGTCGCCGACTTTTACGTAGGCCAGCTTCACAGCGTCGCTGCCGCTGACTTTGATCACGCCATTCACAGTCCAGTCGTTATGCTTCTTGGCATCGTTTGCGTAAGCTGCGGAAACACCGCTGCTGCCGATGTGCTCGTAAATGGCGCCAATCGTAGCCATGCCGAAGTCATAGGAGCCGCCCAGCTTCCAGGCTGTGGTCTTGTCGCCACCGGTGGCAGCCAGCAGACCAGTATTTGTATCGCCGAACTTGACGCTTTGATAGCCGAAATGAACCTTGAACGGATTCTGGTCGTACATCAGGGCCAGGGAAACTGCATCGCCTTTGTTGGTGACGGCTGCGGCAGGCAACACGTTAGCGCCGGCAACATAAGCTGCGGCCACGGTGAAGCCGTTCATCGACGGGCTGATATAGGCCAATACGTTCGACAGGCGGCTATCGTGGCCCTTGCCCATGATGGCGCGGTTGTCACCGATGCCGTCGCCGAACGGATCAAGATGGCGGGTAGCGATCTTGTAGGGAGTGTCGTGAATACCCATCAGCACGGTGCCCATGCCTTCGCTCTTCAGGCCGAGGAAGCTGTTGCGGCTGGCAAAACCGGTTTTGGGAGCCTTGTTGGTGCCAGGAGTGGTTTGTGTGGCAGTGTTGGTATTGGCCAAGTCGATCTGCTGTTCGATTTGCCACACGACGCTCGTGCCATCGCCCAGGTCTTCCGAACCCTTGAAGCCGATCTTGGTGGTGTTGCTGGAGATCTGGGTGGCGCTGTTGATGCCGTTGCTGGAGGAGCCGAAGGACATGTCGACGGCGCCATAGACCTTGACATCGTCCGCCATTGCGGCCGGAGCCACGAGGATGCCGGCAACTGCCAGGGCGATTAGACTCTTTTTCATTACAATATTCTCCTAACGTTAGTTGGGTATTACGAAAGTTAAACTTCCCTGAGGAGGAAATTCGGACGCTATTCTGATTGGCGATTGTTAAAGAATTGTTACGCGTTGTTTTTGCGCAAAGGCAATGGCCCTGTCATAATCCTGCAATGTGTTTGCGGTATGGCTGCATTAACTTTTGGACTCTGGGAGATTTGCGATGCTGACTTTTGATGAGGTAATCGTGGAATTCGACAAGGGGCTGCGCACCCTATTCAGCAAGGCGCAGAGCATGCGGCCATTCCCGGACAGGGGGTTGCCCGAGGCGGAGCTGAGTGCCGCCGAGCGGAAACATGCCGCGGGGTTGATGCGTATCAACCACAGCGGTGAAATCTGTGCTCAGGCGTTATATCAGGGCCAGGCGCTGACCGCGCGCGATCCCGAGGTGCAGTCGCAGCTGGAGCAAGCGGCGCAGGAAGAAACCGAGCACCTGGCGTGGACCTCGAAGCGCGTGCACGAGTTGGGTGGACATCTGAGCCTGCTCAACCCGCTGTGGTACACCGGTTCGCTGGCGCTGGGCGCATTTGCCGGTTTGCTGGGGGATAAATGGAACCTGGGATTCCTGGCCGAGACCGAGCTCCAGGTCGGCGGGCATTTGCAAAGCCATCTGGCCAGTTTGCCGCCGCAGGACGAAAAAAGCCGCGCAGTGGTGGAGCAGATGTACGTGGATGAGACGCTACATTCGGAAATGGCAAAGCGGCTGGGTGGCGCGGATCTGCCGTTCCCGGTGAAATTGGCGATGCGCGCCAGTTCCAAAATACTGACGCGCACCGCTTACTGGGTCTGATTATTCCTGGGTTACTTCGAAGTCGTGCGTGATCTCGGCAGTCTCGCCGAGCATGATCGAGGCCGAGCAGTATTTTTCCGCTGACAGCTTGATCGCGCGCGCGACGACTTCAGGCTTGATGTCTTTCCCTGTCACGACGAAGTGCATGTGGATTTTCGTGAATACCTTGGGGTCGGAATCCGCGCGTTCTGCTTCGATCTCGACGTAGCAACCGGATACCGACTGACGGCTTTTCTTCAGGATGGAGATTACGTCGAAGCTGGTACAGCCGCCGGCGCCGAGCAGCAGCATTTCCATCGGGCGCGGACCGAGATCGCGCCCGCCGCTTTCCGGGGAGCCATCCATTACCACGGCATGACCGCTGCCGGTTTCCCCGACAAAGGTGACCTGTTCCACCCA
>CAZMSI010000010.1:8902-13020 GCA_964568895.1 uncultured Sideroxydans sp.
AGCAGCAGCAGGTTGAGCGGCGGCAGCAGGAATGCGCTTATCAGGTTGGTGACAAACCAGGACATCGGGATGCCTGCAGCAAAAAAGAGCGCACATCATACTGCATGCGCGCGGAAGGGAGGAATGAGGCGGGCTTTAGCCCATGAAGTGCCGGGCGTATTTTGCGTTCAGTCTGGGCAACGGCAGCAGGATGAACAGGTCGGCGGTGTTGAAGTCCGGATCCCATGCCGGTTCGCCGCAGACGTAGGCGCCCAGGCGCAGATAGCCCTTGATCAGCGGCGGGATAGGGGCGTCCAGCGTTTTGTTGAGCGCATCCAGCGGCAGCGGGCAGCGCGGGAAAACACGGTATTCGGCCGGGGCGCCGTGCAGTTTGTGCACTTTGTGGTATACGCTGGCCGCGTAGTGGCCGCCGTCGCCCATGCTGATGCTGGCACAGCCGATCAGGTATTCGTGGTTGTGCTGGCGCATGTAGCCGGCCAGCCCGCCCCATAACTGGGAGATGGTGGCGCCATCGCGAAAATCGGCATGCACGCAGGAACGTCCCACCTCCACCATGCGGTCGCGCAGATGCCGTAGCCGGGTGAGGTCGAATTCGGTTTCCGAATAATAGCCGCCTATGGTCTGCGCCTGTTGCGGCGAGAGTATGCGGTATGTGCCTACGACACGATTACTGTTGTTGTCGCGTACCAGCAGGTGTTCGCAGTAGTTATCGAAAATGTCGCGGTCGATACCTTCGTCGGCGCTAGCCAGGCGCGCCCCCATTTCTTCGGCGAACACCTTGTAGCGCAGGCGCTGTGCTTCCTCGATTTCGGCGGATGTTCTGGCCATGCCGATCGAAAGGCGGCCATGCGTCTGGTGCGTTGACTGAATCAGGTCTAGCATTATTTGAGCTCCCCGGTAGGTAATGGAGACATCTTAGAAATTTGTTGTTGCTGCGGAATGACAGGCGGATTACCGATTGATTAAAGAACCTTTGGGTAGAGGTTCCTTTGCATTAATTGGAATGACGTTTCCTGAGCTTGAAAATGGGATCGAGCAGCAGCGAATAGGTGGATCGAAAGACCGTTCGGGGAGGAGGGTGGGAGGTTTCGGTTGAAGTTGAACGGACTGCCTGTGCTTCGAGTGCTGCGTTGACGGTTGCCTGTGCGTCAGCTGCCAGAATGCGCCGGTTTTTCCCCTCGCAGGCGAGCGGCGCAAGCAGAACCAGCGTGACATGCAGGGAGGGGCTGGACAGAACCTTGTGCAACGACTGGAAAAAATTCATGTCGCCGATAAAGGCCGCATCGTCGCAGTGCTTGCCGCTTCCGTCGTGGTAGTGAAGGGCAACCGGCTGGATGGCAGCCTTGTAGTCGATGGCGCTCTGGAACAGCGAGGAGTGAAAGTGACGCAACTGTGTACCGTCAGTCGAAGTGCCTTCCGGAAACAGTACGACCTGCTCGCCCTCGCTGAGCATTCCGCCGACCTGACGGTTGATGCGAACCGTGTCGCGGCGGATGTCGCGTTCGATGAAAACGGTACGGGTACGCCGGCACAGCATGCCGATCAGCGGCCAGCTGTCCACTTCGGATTTTGCGATGAAGCATGACGGTTTTGCGGCATTGATGGCAAATACGTCCAGCCATGAAATGTGGTTGGCGACCAGCAACGAGCCCTGCCTGTACGGCGGTGCGGGATGGCCGGTAATTTCCAGGCGCACATGAAGTATTTTCAGCAACTCGGCGGACCAGCGTTTCAGGATGGTTTGCCGGATCGGCAGCCTGAGCCCGGGATAGATTACGGAGAGCAGCGTGCCATATGCGAGGTGACACAGCAGGCGCGCGGCGCGAAACAGGGCTGTAAACCGGGAGATCATGAATTGGTTGATAACGTGCTTGTGCTGTTCATTATGGGCAGGGCAGGGTAAGCCGGCCGAGTTACGGCTTGTTTGCGCGGGTATGATGGTTTTATTGCAGCTGGAGGGCGGGTTTTGCCAAGCTCATCTTTGGTTTGACATTGTGTTGTGGCATGGCATAAAATGCGCGCCCTTTGAAGTAACAACCTTTATCTGTTTGGGAATGCCATGAAAACATTTTCCGCAAAGCCTCATGAGGTCCAGCACGACTGGTACCTGGTGGACGCAAAAGATGCGGTGCTGGGCCGTTTGGCCAGCCAGATTGCGGCGCGCCTGCGCGGCAAGCACAAGGCCATCTATACTCCGCACGTGGATACCGGAGATTTCATCGTAGTGGTCAATGCCGGCAAGTTGCGTGTGACCGGCAACAAGGCACAGGACAAAATGTACTACCGCCACACCGGCTATCCCGGCGGTATTTACGAAACCAACTTCGCCAAGTTGCAACAGCGCTATCCGGAGCGCGTCCTGCAAAAGGCAGTGAAAGGCATGCTGCCCAAGGGGCCGCTTGGCTATGCCATGTTGCGCAAGCTGAAAGTTTACGGTGGTGCGGAGCATCCGCATGCTGCGCAGCAACCACAACCCATCGATTTATTGAAAGCATAACCATGAGCGTTAACTATAACTATGGTACCGGCCGTCGCAAGAGCGCAGTAGCGCGCGTATTCATCAAGCCGGGCAAGGGCAGCATCGTCGTCAACGACAAGCCGATCGATACGTTTTTTTCCCGCGAAACCGGCCGCATGATTGTGCGCCAGCCGCTGGAGCTGACCGACAGCCTGGACAAGTTCGACATCATGGTGAACGTTTGCGGTGGCGGCGAGTCCGGCCAGGCCGGGGCGGTGCGTCACGGTATTACCCGTGCGCTGATTGATTTCGATGCGTCGCTCAAGCCCGTGCTGAGCAATGCGGGTCTGGTTACCCGCGATGCCCGCGAAGTGGAGCGTAAAAAAGTTGGTTTTCGCAAGGCGCGCCGCCGCAAGCAATTCTCCAAGCGTTAAGCTGGCAGGGAATATGTGGAAGAGCCGCCTTTGGGCGGCTTTTTCATTTTTGGTTTGCTGTATCATTCAGCCTGTTTGAAAGGAGTTGAGCGTGATCAAGGTTGGCATCGTAGGCGGGACGGGTTATACGGGCGTGGAATTGCTGCGCCTGCTGGCAGTGCATCCGCGCGTCGAGTTGCGCGCCATTACCTCGCGCGCCGATGCCGGTACCCCGGTCAGCCAGATGTTTCCCAGTCTGCGCGGCTATGTGGATTCGAGCTTCGTGCATCCGGATGAGGCGCACCTCGATCGCTGTGACCTGGTATTTTTCGCCACCCCCAACGGCATTGCCATGCAGCAGGTGCCGGCGTTGCTGGATGCCGGGGTGCGGGTGATCGACCTGGCGGCGGATTTTCGCATCAAGGACGTGGCCGAATGGGAAAAATGGTACGGCATGAGCCATGCCTGCCCGGATTTGGTTGCCGAGGCGGTGTATGGCCTGCCCGAAGTCAATCGCGCGCAGATCGCGCAGGCGCGGCTGGTGGCCAATCCGGGCTGTTATCCGACAGCGGTGCAATTGGGTTTCCTGCCGTTGCTGGAGGCCGGGCTGGTGGATGATGCAACGCTGATAGCAGATGCCAAGTCCGGTGTTTCGGGCGCAGGGCGCAAAGCGGAGATGGGCCTCCTGTTTGCTGAAGTTGGCGACAGTTTCAAGGCCTATGGCGTGCCAGGACATCGGCACTTGCCGGAAATCAGGCAGGGCCTGGCGCAGGCGACGGGTCATCCGGTCGGGCTGACCTTCGTGCCGCATCTGGTGCCGATGATAAGAGGTATCCACGCCACGCTGTATGCGCGTTTGCAAGGAGATGCCGATCTGCAGACACTGTATGAGCAACGTTACGCAGAAGAGGCTTTCGTCGACGTACTGCCCGCGGGTAGCCAGCCCGATACCCGCTCGGTGCGCGGCTCCAACCATTGCCGGATCGCGGTGCACAGGCCACAGCAGGGCGATGTCGTGGTGGTATTGTCGGTAATCGACAACCTGGTCAAGGGCGCGGCCGGCCAGGCCGTGCAAAATATGAACATCATGTTCGGGATGCCCGAAGTTTCGGCCCTGGAGATACCCCCGCTATTGCCCTGAAAATGCTGCGCCGATTCAAACGAAAATTCAGCATTTCCGCGCCGCGCCTGGCGGTGCGGCCGCACGTGCCCTGGTATGTGCGCTGGGCGATTATCGTGCCGTTTGT
>CAZMSI010000010.1:13120-19855 GCA_964568895.1 uncultured Sideroxydans sp.
GGCAGTCGTGCCGAGAAGCTTTCCATCAACCGGCTGAAGGTCGAGCATGACACCCTGCCGGGAGAATATCATTGCAGCATGCTGCTGGTGGACAGCGGACAACGTGTCAAGGAGTTTCGGGGGAGCTTGCAACTTGTGGCCAACGTGCTGCACAATGGCGAACGATCAGTGCTGGTGTTTCCGCAGGAAAATTCGCCTGATGCGGCGTCGTATCAGCTGAAATTCAAGTATTATCAGCGTGTGGAGCGCAGTTTCCAGCTGCCTCCGGATATGTCGCTCGAAAGTCTGCAGGTGCGTGTTTATGAGCACGGAAAGAGTGAACCGAAAATCAAGCAGGATGTCACTCCGGCTTGAAGCGTTAAGGGGGATATTAATGTTTAGTAAACGGCCTAGCAAACCACAAAATCGCATCGATTCCCTGATTGGTGCCGGAACCAGGATAGAGGGCGATCTGCACTTCAGTGGCGGGTTGCGTGTGGATGGAGAAATCAGCGGAAACGTAATCGCCGCCCAGGGCAAGCCCAGCACGCTGGTGCTAAGCGAACATGCGCAGGTCAGCGGCGAAATCAATGTGACGCACCTGGTGGTGAACGGCCTGGTGGCGGGGCCGGTGCATGCTTCGGAATATCTGGAACTACAGAGCAAAGCCAAGGTCACAGGTGATGTTTACTATAAAACGCTGGAAATACAATTGGGCGCAATTGTGACGGGCAAGCTTATTCATCTGACCTCGGAAGCGGCGGGTGAAAAGGTGGTGGCGTTCAAGCTGGGCAACGCCGAGTAGCCGGTTACGTTTTTTAAGGAGAAGAGCATGAACATGGTGGCAGAAATGGAATCACCGCTGTTGTTTACCGACAGCGCGGCGAACAAGGTCAAGCAACTGATCGAGGAAGAAGGCAATGCCGAATTGAAGCTGCGGGTTTTCGTGAGCGGCGGCGGCTGCTCCGGCTTCCAGTATGGTTTTACGTTCGATGAAGTGGCGAATGAAGACGATACCGTGCTGAACAAGAACGGCGTGCAATTGCTGATCGACCCGATGAGTTTCCAGTATCTGGTGGGCGCGGAAATCGACTACACCGAAGGACTGGAAGGCGCGCAGTTCGTGATCAAGAATCCCAACGCCACGACGACCTGTGGCTGCGGATCGTCTTTTTCCGTTTGACGGAAAAGCAATTCTGGAAAAAGCGAGGGCTTGCCCTCGCTTTTTTTATGCCTGGTAAATAGCGCCGAGTATGCAGGGGTGGTGCGCGCCGGTGATGGCCGACAAATCAATGCTGCAGCCGTTCATGGCCTGCTGTGCCAGCCAGGCAAAGGCCATGGCTTCCATCCAGTCGGCGTTGATACCCAGGGTGTCAGTCAGTTGAATGGTGAAATCCGGCAAGGCTGCGGCCAGTTGCAGTCGCAGCGCCGGATTGCGAGCCCCGCCGCCGCATAAATAAATTTCCCGCGCGCCCTGGCAGTGTTCCGTGATTGCCCGGGCCATGGTGTGAACGCTGAAGGCCAGCAGCGTAGCCTGCACGTCGACCGGCACCTCATCGCCTGATAAATGCCCTTCCAGCCATTGCAGATTGAACAACTCACGGCCGCTGCTTTTGGGTGGCGGCGCGTTCAGGAACGGCTCCTGCAACAAAGTCTCCAGCAATGGGGAGATTACCTTGCCGCTGGCGGCCCACTTTCCGTCTTCATCATAGGGTTTGCCCAGATGCCGCATGCTCCATGCGTCCATCAGCATGTTCCCCGGACCGTAGTCAAAACCGGTGGCGGTGCCCAGTGGGGGCAGGTCGGTAAGATTGCCGATGCCGCCGATATTGACGACGACGCGATGGATGTGGGGGTGGCGCAAGAACCGCTCATGGAAGGCGGGTGCCAGCGGCGCACCCTGTCCGCCCGCGGCGATGTCGCGATTGCGGAAATCGCTGACTACGGTAATGCCGCTGGTTTCCGCCAGCAATGCGGCATTGCCCAGTTGCAGGGTGTAGGCGGCATCCGGGCGGTGGCGGATGGTCTGGCCGTGGCAGCCAATGGCGCGGACCTCGTCAGGGGCAACTGCGGCGGTCTGTAGCAGTGCTGCAATGGCCAAGGCGTATTCCTGCGCCAGTTGATTGCCGAGCAGGGATGCATGGTGCAATTCATCGTTAGCGGGCTGGTGCATGGCGAGTAACGCCTGCTTGAGCTTTGCGTCGAAGGGACGGTAATGCGTGGCGCGCAAGCTGGGTGCACCCTCGGCAAATGCGACCAGTACGGCGTCAATTCCGTCCAGGCTGGTTCCGGACATCAGGCCTGCATAAAGTTCCTGCTTCTTCACGCCCTGACAATCAATCGAGTTGCGCCAGCATGGTGTTGTGCAGCAATCCCAGACGGGCGATCAGATCGCGGGTATTTTCCCGGAAGGCAGCCATTTGCGTATTGCTGACGGGAGAGGCGTCGGGCAGGGCGACGCGCATCGGGTCGTGTTGCCTGCCGTTGATCCTGAACTCGTAATGCAGGTGCGGCCCGGTCGCCCACCCGGTCATTCCGACATAGCCGATGACTTGACCCTGAGTAACATGCTGTCCGCGATGCAGTCCCCTGGCAAAGCGGGAAAGGTGGCCATATACGGTGGAAAAAGGACGCTGGTTCTTGACGATGATCACGTTGCCATAGCCGCGCTGCTTGCCGACGAAGCTGACGATGCCGTCCGCGGTAACCTTGACCCTGGTGCCGATCGGGGCTGCAAAGTCAGTTCCCTTGTGTGCGCGCCATTTGTGGAGGATGGGATGGAAACGCGCCAAGGTAAAACCTGAGCTGATGCGCGAGATTTCGACTGGTGAGCGCAGAAATGCTTTGTGCATGCTTTTGCCGTCCGGCGTGTAGTAATCGCCATGGTTGTCGTCGGTCTGGAAGTAGACTGCACGGTAGGTTTTTCCGCGGTTGACGAATTCGGCCGCCAGCACGCGTCCGGCACGCAAGGGTTCGCCGTTGCTGTAGGTCATTTCGTAGACTGCAGTGAAGCGGTCTCCCTTGCGCAGGTCATGATGGAAATCGATGTCGCCGCCGAAAATATCGGCCAACTGGATGGCGGCACGGTCGGGCAGGTTGGCATCGTCTGTTGCGGCAAACAGCGAAGACTTGATTTCGCCGGTGCGCATGAATACGCGCTGCTCCAGTTGCGCCGGCAGGGTATAGCTTACAAAATGACCGGCCTTTTTCTCGATGACCATCTGATTGCCATCGTTGTCCGGGTAACGCAGCGTCAGCAAGCTGCCATCGGGGCTGGTTTCGGCCTGCACGGACTTGCCCACGGCGAGCTTGCGAAAGGATGCTGCCGCGCGATCATTGCGTAAATAATTGCTGGCGTCGGTGTCACGCACATTCAGGCGGCGCAGTTGCGCGGCGACGGTATCGCCGCGCTGTACCCGGTCGTTGCGCCAGAAGGTGGCGGCCTGGCCAACCGGTTGTGCTGTGGACGGCAATGCGATTTGCTCCGTTACGGTCTGGCCGTCAATTGCTTCGATCCGGTTTTGCGGCATGATGCCGAAAGCGGTTACCACGCCCAGCAAAGGCAGGCTGGACATGGCAACCAGCCAGCGCAGCTTCAATTTGCGTTCTTGTGTCATGGTTTTTTGGGTTAACATTCTGCCTCTCCTGCGATTATTCTTTAAATTTCTTTTGAATATCCGCGTTTGCGATGGGGCGCACTTTACCAGATATGGGGGGCGGCTCAAAATCCGCCGGACTGTTGCGATGCATGGTGCATTAATGGCAAAAGCCGGTCGACGGATGGTCAAAAACCGGGGGTGAGTGGCAGTCTGGGCGGGAGTTTTGGATTAACTATTTAAAGTTTGAGTTATGGCACAACAAGAGGCACTGGATCTGATCAAGCGCGGTTGCGACGAGCTGCTGCTGGAAGGCGAATTAAAACAAAAGCTTGAGCTAAATCGTCCGCTCCGGATCAAGGCCGGGTTCGACCCCACGGCACCTGATTTGCACTTGGGGCACACGGTATTGCTTAATAAAATGCGTCAACTACAGGATCTGGGGCATCACGCCCTGTTCCTGATTGGCGATTTCACCGGCATGATCGGCGATCCGACCGGAAAAAACACCACGCGCCCCCCGCTGTCGCGAGAGCAGGTGCTGGAAAATGCGCAAAGCTATCGCGATCAGGTGTTCAAGGTGCTGGATCCCGAAAAAACGGAAATTGTGTTCAATTCCGAATGGATGGACAAATTCGGCGCGTCGGATCTGGTCAGGCTGGCGGCGACCTCTACCGTGGCGCGCATGCTGGAGCGCGACGATTTTGGCAAACGCTACCGGAGTAACCAGCCCATTGCCATCCATGAATTTCTCTATCCGCTGGTGCAAGGCTACGATTCGGTGGCGCTCAAGGCCGACATGGAGCTGGGTGGCACCGATCAGAAATTCAACCTGTTGATGGGGCGTGAGTTGCAGAAGCACTATGGCCAGCCACCGCAGTGCGTGCTCACCATGCCGCTGCTGATCGGGCTGGATGGCGTGAACAAGATGTCGAAATCGCTGGGTAATTACGTTGGTATCACCGAGTCGCCGCAGGAAATATTCGGCAAGCTGATGTCGGTTTCCGATGATTTGATGTGGGATTATCTGGAGCTGCTGTCCTTCGAGTCCATGAGCACCATCGCGCAATGGCGCGCCGAGGTCGAACAGGGACGCAATCCGCGCGATATCAAGGTGTTGCTGGCCCAAGAAATGGTCACGCGCTTTCATGGCCGGCCGGCTGCCGAGCAGGCGCTGACCGAATTCGAGGCGCGTTTCCGCCAGGGGATATTGCCGGAGGACATGCCGGAGGCCGCGGTCGATGCGGTGGACGGCGGCATCGGCATTGCCCAGATGCTCAAGCAGGCGGGCCTGGTCGGCAGCACCTCAGAAGCGTTGCGCATGATTGCGCAAGGGGCGGTCAAGCTGAACGGGGAGCGCATCAGTGACAAGGCATTGCAGTTGCCCTCCGGGACGAGTGTGGTGGCGCAGGTCGGCAAGCGCAAGTTTGCCCGGGTAACGGTGCGGTAAATATAAGTTGTGAAATAGCCGGCTATTTTGGTAGAATCCTGCCCTCAATTTTTTGTTGAAGGTAGTTTGTCCATGACAACTGTACGTGTTAAGGAAAATGAGCCGTTTGAAGTGGCGATGCGCCGCTTCAAGCGCTCGGTGGAAAAGACCGGTCTGTTGACCGAATTGCGTGCCCGCGAATTTTACGAAAAACCCACCGCAGAGCGCAAGCGCAAGCTGGCCGCTGCCGTGAAGCGCCACTACAAGCGCCTGCGCAGCCAGGTTCTGCCGCCCAAGCTGTATTGATTTCGCGCCACTCCAGTGGCGTCACGCATCCCGGTCTGTTGTGACTCTCAAGCAGAAAATCAGCGATGACATGAAAGCGGCCATGCGCGCCAGGGACTCCGCGCGCCTGGGAGCTATCCGCCTGCTGCAGGCGGCCATCAAACAGCGCGAGGTAGATGAGCGCATCGAGTTGTCGGATACCGACGTGCTGGGCATCCTGGACAAGATGATCAAGCAGCGGCGAGACTCCATTGCCCAGTTCGAGGCAGCCGGGCGTCAGGAACTGGCTGATGCTGAAAAATTCGAAATCAGCGTGCTACAGGCTTACATGCCGCAGCAAATCAGCGCCGAAGAAATTGATGTGGCCATTGAGCAGGCTTTGGCAACCAGTGGCGCAGCCGGCCCGCAGGATATGGGCAAGATGATGGCGCTATTGAAGCCGCAGCTTGCCGGCCGGGCGGATATGGGCAAGGTGTCCGGTCTGGTCAAGGCGCGTTTGTCCAGGTAACACTCTATTAAGAACGAATGCGGTTCCTGTGCGAACCGCCAACATTGAGGGGCGGAGCTGAGGTGATTCCAAAAAGCTTCATTCAGGATTTGCTCAATCGCCTCGACATCGTGGACGTGATCGAGCGCTATGTTCCGCTCAAGAAGGCGGGCGCCAATTACGTTGCCTGCTGTCCCTTCCACAACGAAAAATCTCCCTCATTCACGGTCAGCCCCGGCAAGCAGTTTTACCACTGTTTTGGTTGTGGTGCGCATGGCACGGCCATAGGCTTCATGATGGAGCACGGCGGGCTGGGTTTTGTCGATGCGGTGGAGGAACTGGCGCGTAGCGTTGGCATGACCGTGCCGCGCGAAACTGCAACGCGCGAGCAGCATAAGGCCGCCCCCGACCTGTACGAGGTGATGCGGCTTGCCACGCGTTATTATCGCGACCAGCTCAAGCAATCGCCGCGCGCCATAGACTATCTCAAGCGGCGCGGCCTGAGTGGAGAGGTGGCGGCACGCTTCGGCATTGGCTATGCGCCGGATGGCTGGCAGAATCTGCAGGCACCTTTCCCGGATTACCAGAACGCCATGTTGCTGGAAACCGGTCTGGTGATTGAAAGCCAGCCGAAGGTGGCTTCGGCGGAGGCTAACTTGCCTGAAGGGCAAGTTAAAGCGCGTAGCGCTGGCCGGAACCATAGCGATGAAGGCCGGCGCTACGATCGTTTCCGCGATCGCATCATGTTCCCTATCGTGAATCAGCGCGGTCAGGTCATTGGTTTCGGCGGACGGGTGCTGGACAAGGGCGAACCCAAATACCTGAATTCACCCGAGACCGACCTGTTTGAAAAAGGTCGCGAACTGTATGGCCTGTATCAGGCGCAGAAGGCCATTCGAGCCGAGAAAATGGCGCTGGTGGTAGAAGGCTACATGGATGTGGTGGCACTGGCGCAGCTT
>CAZMSI010000011.1:0-10954 GCA_964568895.1 uncultured Sideroxydans sp.
TCCGCAACGAGAGGCGTTGCATGCGGCCTGATCTTTTCTGTCCACCTGACGTTGCTCATGTTGGACCTCAAGTGGAGGGGGCCGAAGCCCCCTCCGTGTCAGAGCGTTTACGAGGGTGCGGTTACCCCACCGAGCGAGTTGTCGGCAGCGGTCACTGCGGACCCATGGACATAGACGTACCCAGAGGCAGCAGCCTCTACATCTCCCACCCCGAAGAAGGAGCAGTCCTTGCAGAAGATGGCACCGTTGGGGCTACCTCCAGAGGTTACGTCGAGCGCCTCGGTCATGGTTGTGCCCGAAGAAACCCCGGTCGGCTGGTTGAGGAACGTGCAGTCCTCGAAGAGAGTCCATCTGTCGAGGCTCGACGCAGGAGCGATTACGAACTGGTGACCAGCCGCTTCTGCGTAGGTGATGATCTTGCACTTCAAGAAGTGGTTGCGAGTCGCACCTAAACCGAAGAGGATCTCACTGTTCGCGGCTGTTCCACGTGCAACAGTGTCGAGGCCGATCAGACACTCCTCGAAGAGATTCTCTTCCGCACCGCTGAGAAGGAGCGAGTACGCTCCAGCCGCATCCTGCGTGTCTTCTCCGATGCCAGCGAAATGGCAACGGTAGAAGTGGTTCCTATCCCCAGTAACGCTGCAATTGAATGCGAGGTTTGCATCCGCAGCGAAGTTGCAGATCTCGAGGTTAGCAAAGTAACAGTTGCTGGCAGAGATCGTCATCATTACCGTATCCGCAGAGGCTGTCATTCCGCTTACCCACGAGATACGAGAACGAGGGCTGATCCCATTACCAGAGTTGTACCCGATGAGGCTCACACCGTCTTTGTTCCAGTCGAGAGCCGCACTGAGATAGTCAGTCGAAAGAGCACCCGTCGCTCCCTCTCCGATCAGGTAGACGATGTCGTTGTTGTTTGCAGTTGCGAGAGACAGCGCCTTCGACAGAGTCTTGACCGCCCGCCCCGGCGTCTTCCCGTCGTGTCCATCCGAACCACTCGCAGGCTTGACGTAGATCTCTCGCCCGCTAGTGAACGGCCCGAAAGCCTTTCCGCCTTGGAGGAGAACAGACATGCTTCACCTCCCCTACTGGCCGTCAGAGCAGTAGATGAACTCGTGCGTCAGCACACCGGAGATGTACCGCATGAACATACGACTCAAGCGGCCCATGTTATGGAACGAGTCTTCCCACTTGGACTGAGGCTCGTCGTTCGTCCAGAAGATGAGGTAAGGCTTCATCTCCTTCCCGATCATGTACCACGCATCGGTATCACTCAGGAGCGGGTTGTACACCGGAGTCAGGCCCTTGCCTTTGATCGTGTTCGGGTTGCTGACGTAGACGGTATCGGGCTCACCAGAGGCAGTGAGCCACTTTTCAACTTCCTGCCTGTTGGACGGATGAGTGACGATCCACTTCGGAGTGGAAGGACGAATCAGCCCGTTGTGCGTCAGAATCTGGTACTGGAAGTAGTTGTACCCATCCCAGAGCGTGTCCTGAGACATGTCGGCTGAAACGTAGTTATCGACCGTGTCACCACTGATCAGAGTCGTGTGGGTGGCAGCGAGAGCCGCACCGTCCATCACGGTCTGGTTAGTGGACACGAAAGCCTGGTCGAAGATGTAGGTTGCCGACATATCCATGGTGTACCGGAATGCCGCGCCCATCTGGCTCGCCTTGTCAGCGAGGAACTCCGACAGACTCTGCTGCGTGAGATCCTTCTCGGTCTCGTACGCGAGCGCGTAACCCTGAGCGTACTTGGTAGCACTCAGAGTGATGTCGTTCAACTCGCGAGGAGTCACGAAGGAGACGTCACCGAGGACTCCGACTTCAACAGGAAGTCCGAACCCGCCAGTGAAGTACCACTTCTCCTGCCCGCGAGTCGCCTTCTTCATGCTGAACATCTGGTGCCAGTCCCACAGAGGGGTGCCCTTGGCAGCAATCGTGAAAGGCTTGTTGTAGTCAGTAAGGCCGGTAGTCTTGCTCCACAGTGCTGGTGTAATAGGCATGGCTTAACTCACATCCGTGCCTTTGGAAGACTGGCACGCAAGTTCTTCGATGCAGAAGATGCCGTAGATAGTGTAGTCACCATTCGGCTTCTGACAGTGCCCTAGAAAAGTTGCTGGAGCGGTTGCTGCGGTTTTCTTCGCAATATCGACGTAGGATGCTGTGCCGACTGTGACGTTGAGGCCGTACTTCCCACCCATTACAAAATTTTCAGTGGTGCAAGCAGTTGATCCGTTGATGACTGGGAGCTTCACTTCGTAGCCCGGCTTGATGACGGAGATCGGGATTGCCGCGTTAGCAGTGGTGGTGTTATTGCCAGCAGCCTCTGCAAATCCCATGATCAGGACCGCGTCGTCTGCAACCGCAGTAACATCACCTGAGGTGTCAAGTACAACAAGCTCGCCAGCCTTAAATTGCTGCGAATTCGCCTCGACATTCTTCTCCTTTCGAGACGGGCATGTGTCGCTCCCGGTCGAAACAATCTCGCCGGGATAGGTGCAATACGTCGCCATTGATTAATCCTCGCGTGTTGACCTCAAATCTTACGAGGTCTTCCAGGCCCACGCTTGGCCTCCTCATGTTGTGGATCGGGCTCCTTTACGATAGGAACCTTCACCTGTTCTAGCTTCCCGCCTTGATTCACACTCCCTGCGTCTGTTCCTTGTGTTTCCAACCGCTGCTTGAGATGTTGGTGTGAGCGGGCAGCTAATGCTTCTTGGGCTTTTGACCTAAGTTTCCTCGGGCGGTACATGATGTACATGCTGTTCCATGCCACCGCACCGTTGCGCTCCGTCAAGCGGAAGCGAGTCCTGAATGAGTCGTCCCAAACCGGGTTGCCTTCCTTGTCCCGGATGGAACCCGGAGTGAGCATCACAAACCCCTTGCCTTCGTGCTTCGGGATGTTGCGCTCTGTCACGATCCTGATAACCATTTCCCTACCGTCGTACATCTGCGTCAGCCACTCACCGAGACGATAGGCAATCTGCTGCTGTTCGGTGCTTTCAGGATTGATGAGGTCTTCACCTGACTTCTCCCACCGCCTGATGTCAACAGGCTCCTGCGAGAAGACCGGAGTAGTACCGATGAAGTTTGTGTCTCCCATTATTATGCCCCGTCCCCGTAGAGTTCAAGATCCTTGAGGTATTCGGCTTCGGTCATCCCGCGAGACGCAGCGTACTCTCTTTGCTCATTCGTCAGCCTAACCGCTTTCGCTGGAGCAGTTCCACGCTCCGTCATCGCCCCGTCAGGCTGCTGTGCCTTCGGGTTGATCCCACCCTTCGAGAAGTCCAGTTTCCCAGACTCAACGAGAGCCCAGGCGACGACGAGATTCTTCCAATCTGGGTCGTTGACAATATCAAACCCTTTGTAGTTACCCGCGTCAGCCTGCCTTTGGCATAATGTCATTTGGGCATTCACAATATTGTTGACAGAAGCCTTGACTCCAGGATCTTGCCGATACTCTGGAATTTTTGAGAAGAACTCCTGCTGAATCTGGCGCAGACAAGCCGCTGCCTTCTGCCTGACCTCATCAACTCTAGATACATGTTCGCTATACCGCTGCCGGTTCTCGAACTCCTCGCGCTGCCTCTGGTACTGCCACAACTGGCTGACGGCAGTCATAACCTCATTC
The DNA here is from genome assembly GCA_964568895.1 of uncultured Sideroxydans sp. Classification (GTDB taxonomy): domain Bacteria; phylum Pseudomonadota; class Gammaproteobacteria; order Burkholderiales; family Gallionellaceae; genus RI-121. The sequence continues at coordinate 3,635 of CAZMSI010000011.1, forward strand.
TGCTTCTGTGCATTCGAGGCACTCAGAATTTGGGTCACCTTGGCCGCAGCTTGGGCAGGGTTGATAGTCCACTCCTCGTCGCTTGGGAGTCCCATAGGCTGCGCTGGAGGAGGCTGCTGGTACTGCGGTGGCTGCTGCTGCTGTTGCAGCATCCAAGGGGGCACAGCCTGCGGAGGCTGCTGTTGATATTGCGGAGATTGCGTCGGCTGTTGGGGCTGTTGCGCCTGGGGGGAATCACCGATCTCTCCCCGCATGTACCGGCCTAGCATCTCCGCGAATTCAGGATCTTCTACTGGGCTGTCGTCTGGTTCCGGTTCTGGTTCTGCTGCTACTACGTCTTCTTCGACAGGGGATGTCTCGACGGCATCGGGTTCCCCTCCCGTGTCTACCTCCGGTGCCGTGCCAACCAAGTGCTCTGAATCACCCATTCCCGTCATCCTTTCTTCGGGTTATTTGCAGCGCTGAGAAAGGCAAAGATATGCTGCCACGTCTTCGCCCTCGTCTGTACGACAGTGAATGTGTCCTGCTTCGCGTGCATCAGTTCCCCGCTAACGTCATACAACTGGCCCTCCACCCATGCCAGGAGGTGGCTGAACTCCTCCATTTGGGCCAGGCGGTCCACCGCCTCCTGGTCCCATTCCGGGCGATCCCAGTGCGGCAGGGGGAGGTGGACCTCCCTGTGGAGGCTGTCCTTTGAGCATGGCGTTCTCTTGAGCCAGTTGCTGACCAGCTTGATCCATCTGCTGCATTTGCCCCCGCATTTGCTGTAGTTGCTGCTGGAGTTGCTGGATAATCTCGAAGAGTTGCTTTCCGGCATTCAGTTCCCCTTCCATGTCGATCATAGCAGCATGAGGCGAGTCAAACTCCGTCAGCATATCCTTGGCGTGTGCAGTGACCAACTTCACGAGCTTCTCTGCAATCAGAGACATCGGAGACGGAGTAGTAGCTGCGGACACAAGCTCCATCAACGGCTTGGTCATAGAGATGACCTTGTCAGTGAGAGCAAGCAACTCCTGCTTCCGCATAGAACGGCTCATGTTCTGCGAGCTAACCCGAGTCTCTACGATGACCTGATCTTCCCAGAACTCCGAGGGCCAATTGAGCATCTCTTTGAGCAGGACAGCCTGAGTCTGCTCTTGCTGTGGCTGCTGTGGTCCCTGCATCGGACCTTGCATCTGGCCCTGTGGTTGCGTCTGCGCTTCTTGCTGGTCAAGATCGGCAAGCTCGAGGCCAGCCGTGTAATACGTCATGCCGTCCGGGTAATGCTGCTTGTACCTCGAGACCATCATCCTAGCTACGAGATTGAGGTACTCGCGGAATCGGTCGATGCGCTCGAAGTGAGGCTGCATCGCCTCTTCGATCAGCTTGACCTGTCCGGTCGCAGTCGGCCTGTCCGTGGTCTCCTTGCCCTGCAAGTACGGCGGGATGTTCGCAACCTCTGCCGCTTCGTTGCTCATGTCGGCCTCGAGCGTCTGAAGCTGCGTGTAGGGCTGCATCATGTTCACAACATGGACGTGATCCTTGATGTTTTCGAGCATCGCTTGGGATACTTTGTATACCCCACCACGGAAAGGTTCATTCTTGAATTGTTGTACCAAGTCCTCAAGATCCGTGAGGAGTAGGATATCGTTGGCCTTCGACGCAGCGTCAAGCCTCTGGTTGAACGATGCGGAGCGCCCACGATGTAGCGGCTCAAGCACGTAGCAAAGAGATGTCCCGTCGAGAGTCCCCTGTACCGGCTCCCACTCGAACGTAGTGAATGGTCTCGGATACGTCTCAAACCAGTTGTAGACGCATCGCATGACGCGACCACCCGCGCCAGCATGTCTCTCAGTCGTAATGATGATCTCTCGATCGTCGTACTGGGTGTAGATCTCGAGGATCTCATACGTCTTATCGGCACTTGATTCACTCTCACCCTCTGTCTTGGCGGACTTGAGCGAGAACTTGTCCTTCTTGTCTACGCCTTCTGGGTTGGCGAGCACGTCCATGAAGTCGGCGTCACCGCCGAACTTCTCCCCGTACATCCGCCCAGACTTCAGCTCTTGCTTGAGCGTTCTTTTCGTCTTTCTGAGTCGATGCGTGACCCACGGCATGTCAGCGATAACATCCCCGTCAGGATGGATGAAGTCCTCTGTAGGGATGATCTCCGGGAAGACCTTGAGATACTCTTCGTCCGCAACCTCTGCCTTCTTCTCTCCTGTCGGCTTCTGGATAGGCTGGCCACTCATGGGGTCGAACGTATCCAGCATGACATCGACGTAGCGAAGCCTCTTCTCCTTGCACATCTGGGCCTGCATCTTGCAGACAGCCTTGCTGAAGACCTGAGAGTGCTTGACGGAGAGATGGCAGAACTTCCTGAAGTCTACCTTGTCCACCATCCAGTCAATCGCGTCCTCGAGAGCACGTACGAACTTGAGGTCTGACGCATACCTTGCGGTACAGGAGTAGACCCTGTCGTACATGAAGATCGGGTTGATTAGTCTGGCTTCCGTTCCAACTGCGAGCTTGCGTGTGGTGGGGATGTCGATGTTGGAGTCAATCGAACCTTGTCGGAGATCTTCTCGTTGCAGGCGTGAGTTGTACTGAAGGATTCCTACTTCCCACTGCTTCTCGAGTTTTCCGCGTCCCTGCAGAACCGATTCGATCTCTTCTAAAAGATCGGAGACGAATTTATACTTCTCTTCCTGATTCTTAAATTTGACCGGCTCGACTTTGAATCTCGCAGGATTCGGAGTGTCTACCTTCATTTCCCCTCTCTCACGAGTTTACGTACGTGATGAATGGGTTGTAGTATGGGCCAGACGGATAAGTTGGATACTGCGGATATGGATAGTAAGGATAGCTCGGGATGTACTCCCTACGGGCGCTCTCCCACTCCTCCTCAATCCGCTCCTCTACCAACTCTCCGTTTTCAAACTTCCGAGTTATGACCTTCTTGACGAGTTCTCGACCACTGTTCGTCTTCTTGAGATAGTAGTCCCAAGCCGCTTCAGTGTCGGTGGTGTTACTCGAGATCTCTGTGTCTGCCATCATCATGCCTCTGGGTTACGCATGTAAATGCCATCTTTCCCATAGTAGTCCATCAACTTCTTTTCGAATCCGTCTGAATCCATTGGGGAGCTTTCTCCAAGCTGGGGGAGTTCTGGGCAGGACGGATGAGTAACGTGGATCTGTAGCGTTGGACTTTCATGCCACCAGTTGTCGATGAAAAGGATTCCTTCGAGGAGACATGGCTCTCGGTCTTCATCCTGTGGGACCAAAGTATTGAGATGTTCCACATACTCGCTGATCTCAGAGATCAGGGTGTCAAATGAAGGGAAGTGCTCTTGGGTTGACGGCTCGCCAGGCTTGACGACAATACGGATGACCCTCTTGGCCCCATCGTCGCTCTTGTAGAACTTCGCTTCCTTCATCTCCAGTCCTTTCACGTCGAGCACGTCAAACCGTACCTGACTGCAATCTTATGCTTAAATCTCGGTTCGTCAACTTCTTCCTCGTACGGTAGCTCGTCATTGTAGATGTCTTGGGGCTCTCTTTTCCAAAAATCAGCGTGGTAACATGCAGAGTCTACAAGGTTTGGCGAAGAACCGGGCAACATCCGCGTAATCAGCTTGTAGTTGACAATTCTGATGGAGCAAAGCTCCTGAATGAGCCGCATAATCCCAGGGTCATGCAGGTTGAAGAACACCTGATGGTTCGCAACCCACGGTTGAAATGCGTCGATTCTCTGCGGTTTCCCCCTGTTTGCGGGCTCTGACGGGATGATTCTGTAGTGCTTCCTCCGCTTCACCATTTCGTCTCTGAGGAGGTGCTTCAAGACCTTCTGATACGAGCCAGCCTCGGGGGAGATGATGTCTACCTTCCACCTCTCGGCCATCGTGAAAACCTTGTCGAGAAGCTCGTTCGTCAGAACCTTCCCGTCCCATGCTTCTAGGAAGAACCCGTAGCCTGGAGTGCGGATGAATCCAGACACCGTGACGGCGGATGCGTCCCTCCCTTCTCCCGACGACGGGTCGATAGTTAGTACACGAAGCATCCCGCTCTTTGGGTACGCTACTCCACCTCCGTCCGAGGTCCCGACAATGACGGCATCCCTGCTGTAGTCGTAGCTGCACGCCTGATCCAGTAGATCCTGCTCTAAGAACCGGATCTCGCCCTTGTCGATGAAGACGTTGAGCATCTGGTGGGAGTAAGCGCTCTTCATCTTGTCACATGTCTTGGCAAGACTTTTTTCTGTGAAGCCCTTGTCGCTGTGCTTGTTCTCACCCTTCTCCCAGATTGGTACTGGAAGTTTACGAGGTTCGCCAAGATAGACTACTTTTCGTGTCATTGGTTTGCGAGGACCTTCGTAGCCTACGTCATCCAGGAATCGGTAGTATCTGTCGTCTACCTCAGCCCCGAGGATGAGCTTCCTGTACAGTGGATCACGTATCAGCTCCTCGTAGAACCCTCCAGGCCACGCAGTACCGATGATGTCTGTCCTCGCCGTCTCGTGGTTGTCCTGTAGTCCCGGCAATGCTCTGAGGTATGACCTCGCAGAGTTGATCTTGACGGCAGACTCCGCATCCTGACCGCCGATAGCATCATCCAGCTTGAAGATGTCGTAGTGCCCGGAGACGATCTCTGAGTCGATGCCCCACGCAGTTACGGTAGCTTCCCCGTAGTTCCCGGTCCTCGGAACCTCGAGCTTGACCTCCGTCAGTCGGCAATCCTTGTCTGGCACTCTCTCGGGGAAGAAGTGGGCGAATCTCCCGTTAGGATGCGTGATGACCCTGCGAAGGATCTTCAGCTTGTCCTTCGCCGCCGAGCTGCTCACCATGGCGATAGCGATGCGGACCTCTTGATTCTTGATGATCTCCCATGTACACCCGCCAATCGTGAAGATAGATGTCTTCAGGTGGTCGCGGGGGAACATGATGAGGTGGTCGAGATACTCCTCGTATCCGGCCTGATACCACTGGCAGACTTGCTTGTGCAGTAAAGGGGAGAGATCGTCAAACCCGCAGAGGATACGGGTCGTCCAGTACAGGCTCTCGAGGCATTGCTTCCGTACTTCGTTGTGGTTGAGGCCAGCCGCTTCGCATTCGGGGCAGCGAGCGTTCTCCGCTCTGATCTTAACTCTGGGTGGTCGCGACTGTCTCGCCATCCGCTAGAGTGTACTCTTCAATCGTAGATCCATAGTCTCGCTATCTCGCAGAGCGCTACGAATACCGCGTCCTTGTCCCTCTCAAGTTGTCCCAAATCTGCGTATGGGACGAGGTCAGGATGGGTCTTCTCATCTGAATTATAGACTTCTCCAAACTTCCACCCCATGGCAAAGTATGCCTGCATCCAACTCCCGTGCAGTTCTTCTGGAGAGCGAGATCTCTGGTCTCCACACTGACGCTCGATGACTTTCAAAAACTGTAGACGGAATGGTTCTTCTCTCTGATTCCATGGTACTGGAACGACTGGCGCATTTGACGCCTGAGCAGCAAGTCTAGCCGAATTATAGACGAACTTCGCTCGCCTCTCAGTCAAATCAGTTTCCATCAGTTTTCCTTTCTTCCGTCTTCCTCTGCTCGATCTCTTCCTTCAGCCCGTCCATCTTCGCAAGAGCCTTCGTTAGAGACGAACGCTGTGCCTCTGCCGCCTCCGGGTTGGCCTTATGCAGCGCCTCTAGCGCGCTGTCTATGACCTTCGCCAAGCACTTCTGCCGAGTAGGAGCAGACACCTCGTCATCCATCGCCATCTCCCAGGTCGCCGCCAATGCAGGCGCGAGTAACGAGATGGAAAGCTGGCTGGAGTCCAGCAACGCCGCCTGCACCCTGATCCCGACAGACTCGGCAAGTAGCTTCTCGTGCTTTCTCCAGAGATCCGGGTACAACGTCTTGTACGTCGATGAGGCGTCGCTCTCGAGCCCCAAGGTGTCGTCTATCTCCCTGAGCGTGTAGTGCGTCCCATCGGCCTTCAGGGCCATGGAGAGGGCAACGATCTTGCCTAGCGTCTCGTCGGGGGTTGTCATGGTTACTCCTTACCTACTTCATGATGTCAGGCATCGGAACTTCCTGACCTCTCTCTATGAGGCACTCGCACCATGCTAGCATTATGCCCTTTAGGCTTTTCATCGCTTCCTCAATCGTGTCTCCGTCAGATAGACACCCTTCCCATTCGACGATACCGGCAGTCCACCCGAGTCCTCTGTCATCCTTGATGAGCCACGTCTTGTAAGGGAGCTTGAGGTATGCCTTAGCAAGATTGCGGATAGCCTTCTCTAGTACCATCTATTTCCCTTTCTTCTTCCCCTCGTTAGCGTAGATCGCCCTGACCTGCGCCTGAGCCCTCGCCTTCGAGGGATGCGTCCCGAGCACCTTCCCGCCACTCTTCTTCGTGACGACGTACTGTGAGCCTTGCTTCTTGATCTGGTAGGGCATGGTTACTCCTCTCTATCCGCAGCGATGAGTGCACGCTCGAGGCGTTTAACGGCTCGCTCGAGATCGAACTGGCTTCTCACCTTGTCCTCCGGGGAGATCCACTCCTCCACCTCAACGAACACGAGGTGGACAAGCTCGTGGACAACAGACGCCTCAACGTCCTGTTCTGTCCTAGTTCTCGCAGGATCGAAGTCCATGGGGTCTAGGATCTTGATGTTGGCAGAGAGGCAGGTAGCAACATGAGATACCTCTGCCAAGGAGACTCCGTTGACGAAGTCTCGCTCCCTCGCGTACCAAATAGCTATCTGCCAATGGCTTAGACCGAGCCGTGGTTGCCACTTCTCAAGGATGGCGTCGAGATCGCTCATTCAGTTTCCTCTTTCTCCTCGACCCTGGAGAACCTCTCGTGGAATGCTCTGTCACTGTAGGTTTCTACCTTGAAGTCCACGTCGTAAACTACGATCCAGTCTTTAGTTCTTAGTGAAACCTTCATGGAGGGGGAAATAAGCGTGAAGTGCAGACTCACTCCACCGAGAGAGCTGTAATCCAACGAGTAGTGCACCCAAGGCAGAACCGACTGGATGCTTTCCGCAGATTCCGACGTCCCGTCAAACTGCTCCGCTCGTACTCTCGGAGGACGCTGTACAAAGTTCTCCATTACGCTTCCTCTTCTTTCTCCTCGACAGTAACCCCCGCACCCTCCAGAAGCCGCTCCAATTCCTCGGTCGCCTCCTTCCTCTTCGAGAACGTCCCGATTACCCTCCCACTCGTCTTCCTGACTTCCCACTTCGAGCCGGACTTCTTTACTTCGTACATGTTACCTCTCCCTTCTCCCCCAAGCATGGGGCTCACTTACCTTGCTGTCAAGGAGATGGGTCGTGGAGATCTAGCTCAAACTCAATCT
>CAZMSI010000011.1:10964-18993 GCA_964568895.1 uncultured Sideroxydans sp.
GTCGATTGCAGAAGTTAGGTCCATGAGTGCCACCCTGAGAGCATTCATTCGGACGCGGAGCATGGGTGGCTTGTATTGTGGGTAAAACGGTCTCTTCGGGTTGTACTCTCGGCTCATGTCAAGCTGGAGACGGAGCGTCTCGATCATGAAGTCCTTCTCCCTGACTTGACGCTCAAGCTCTGCAATCCTTGGATCTGGCCTGTTAAGCCGGTAGTAGAGCTGTTGATCCATATCCCGCTGCCTACGCTGCTGCTGGCACATAGGACAGATACAGAGGTCCTGGTTGTTGGGATCGTGACCTAGCGGGTCAACCATGGTTCGACTCCCTTCTCCCCCAAGCATGGGGCTCACTTACCTTGCTGTCAAGGAGATGGGGGTAGAAAAGATGGAACCGCCGGTTCGCCAGGCTGGCTCGACGGAAGCCTTTGTAGAATGGCTACCACTGGTAGCGACCATCACTTTTGAGTGTGAGGCCGGGTAAGAGGAGTGCCAAGGGATCTGGGATAAGTCGTTTTCGGCTCGAGGTTTCAAATTGGGGCGCGATACGGAAGATGGGATGTTATTAACAATCTGGTCACCGCGCGGGGGCGACGGTGGCGGGTTCGAGGGCCGGTGCGCGCCAGCCCGAGCGTTCCACTGAGTTTACATAATAGTTGTTACGAGACCCTGCCGTATACTCTACCTCACTCCACACGCTGCATTGTCTCAACATACCTACGTCCGTTGCAGTACGCCATGCGAGACGCCGTCTCTCTGTGACGAGACAACGCAATGACTTCGTCTAGCTCGGAAGGGCGGTCTACCCGTGGTTGGGGGATGGGCTCGACCCGGATATAGTTCGACATCGAATCTTTAGGGCACGAAGTTTCACATACCTAGGTGCACCCTATTGACACCATGCAGTAGACACAGTGTATTAGCTGACAAAGACATCTAGCAGACACCTTATCTACTGATACAATAGGAAAGCACAACCGAACAGTTATCTACCCTTACCCAGCAGACACTTACGAGAAAATCCGAGAAATCTGCCATTTCCCCTTGACTTACGGCGGAGGCGGGCCAATACTTACTCCAGCGACACGAAGAAAGGAACACGACACATGAGCTACCCACGCAACGCAAGCCGCGAAGACTTCGAGGCCGCATACAGAGATGAACGCCGCGTTCGCCGCGCGCTACCCCGCACCGTCTCCCTCACAGACGATATGCGCTTGCGCTGGCTGGCTGCGGATATGCTGTGGCACAGGCGGCGCGACGTTCTCGCCACACAGCAACTCCACTTCGTTCTCGACGGCTTTGCGGACCCTTGCGAGTGCTTCCACGCCGTCAAAGCGCTGCGCCGTCGTCTTCCCCGGTAGCCCAGTGTCGAGCCGCCCGCGCGGCTTAACAGTGTTCTACCGTCAACTCAGAACCACGGAGGAAACCATGCAGACCATCGACGGGTGCCGAATCACCATCGCAGAGTTAGCCAACGCGCTACACGAGACCGGAATATACCTCCGCGACACGTTCGACCGAGCCGATCTCATCGACCCGTGCATCGACGATGAGGATTCCCCTGGATACACTGACGTGCGCCTTCAGGTGCACAATGGCTCGTGGTACTACCATACCGGAGATTCGAGCTACGATCAGGACCATCGCGGCTTCTGGGGAGCTTCCAGCATCTCTCGCGGGTGCTCGTGGAGCGAAGCGCGCTACGTTGCCCGCGACCTTATCGAGCAAGCCGCAGAAGACTTCGCCTGTACTCTCGGGTGCGAACTCTCAATCAAACGTCAGCGCGGAGCGTAGGGAGGTCAGCCATGCTATTCCAAGTAATCGTAGAATCCCCGTTCGGAGCATCTCGAGTCGAGATCACAAGCAGTTATCAAGCCGCCTGCTACCTAGCCAAGTTCGCCCGGACAATGGGAAACGTCGCGTCTATCCGCGTCTGGTCCCTCACCATCTCAACACTCACGACCTGAAAGGATACCGCCATGGGAAGCACCCGAGAGCCTTCAATCCGCAGAGATCTCAATTATCTGATCGAGACCATGCAGGCTCGGCTTGACCTGCTTCGAGATCTCGCGTCTCGAGACTCCAAATACTCCACAATGCACACAGCAGTAGACAACATCAGGCACGCAGCCACCACTGCCTGTTCTCTCCTGCTCAGCACACGCGGCCTCGACAACTGGTCGTGAGCCGTTCCCTTTGTGCAATGCGGCCCGCGCCGCATTCCAGAACGGGAGCGACGATTAACGCCACGACAGAAAGGCCAGCACCATGACATCCGATCAGATCTGGGAAGACGAAGAACCCGTAACCAATCACGGAATCGACGTTCCACCGTGGGTTGACAAGGACATCAGCCCCTCAACCGTTGCGGAGATCTGTCAAGGCGGATGCGCTTCTGGAGCGTACATGCCTGCCGTGACCTACCACGAAGCCGCCATGACCATGGCAGAGCATGGTGATGCTGTGCTCGACTTCCTCCTTGACGCGCTAGGCACGCTGCCACGCTTTGGAGACACCGAGTCATGGTCCGGCATCGCATGTTTCTACCTGAGCGCAGCGGTGGAACTGTGGGCCTCCTCGGCCTACGATCAACTCGAAGCCGATACGCCAGACGACGAAGACGAAGACTGACCCCAGCCCGTCCCCTGTACGGTGCGGCCTCCGGGCCGCATCCTAGAGCGGACGCCAGACGATTAACCGCAAACACAACTCGGAGGAATCACATGTACGAAACACTCAGCAAAATCAGAACTTGCCACTTCCGACCGTACAGAAAAGGCATGGGGCCATGGTTCAAACTCGAAACCTGGGATACCGGGCAGCCAGACCGGCGCGGGGGCTGGTATATCGGCTACCGGCTCACTGAGTACGATTCCGGCAACGCTACCGTTCTCTTCGAGGGGTCCGACTTTTCGGCTTCTCCCATGTGGGCGGTTGACTCTAACGAGTGCATGGCGGGGCTCATGGGGTTTCTAACGCTTCGCCCCGGAGACACTGACGAGGAGTATTTCGACGAATACACCCAGCGCCAGCTCGAATTCTGCGATCACCACGCCGAATCTCTAAGCTGTGAGGTCGAATTCCGCTTTGGGGAAATCTAACCCTAAACGCGACCCCAACTCGAAGAAAGGGAAGGCTTAACATGAAGTGCTCAAACTGCGGAATCGAGGGGATACCTCCCGACTGGAGAGAAGCCGGACATCCTGAGTATCCCAACTCCGAGCGTCTTTGCCGCGACTGTCAGCTGGATTGCTGGGGGCCGGAAGAACAACCCGAGCGCGGGGACATCTACACGGACGACGATACACCGTCGTTCCTACGCTGAGAGGAAATACAGTGAAACAGAGAGAACTCGAGACGTGGCTTCTCAGTGGCGGGCGCGACTGGTACGTTTCGTGGGTATCCGAGCAAACCACGCGACCCCAACTCGAAGGACTCGCAGAACGTCTAGGAACGAGTTACAAGAAGCTACTCCGAGCCTTACGTAACGCAATGTACACGGAGCAGGGACTTTACGAAAAGAAGATAAAACCATGAACACAAGAGACACAGCCCTAACCCTAGCGCGAACCAACGGGACCGTAACGGCGCACGAGCTGAGCGACGCCACGGGGGCGAGACCTCGCACCGCGCGGGAATGGCTACAGCGGCTCGAATCCGAGGGGGAACTTGAGTACGTCGGCCAGGAACCCAGGTCAACGCTCGGACGCCCGTTCGCGCTGTTCGCGATCTCGAGCAAACCTAAACCGGAGCCCCCTGCATGGGTGCAAGAGCTTCGGGAGAGCGACCCCAACTCGGAGAAACACCAGTGACACTCAGAACCATGACCTGCGGTGTCTGTAAGGGAAGCGGGACGGACACATACGACGGTTGGAACGACTTCAAATGCCGCAACTGCGGCGGGAAAGGCACTGTTATGGCACACTCGGAATCACAACTCACCCGGTCTCAGATTTTCAACCTGCCACCAGAACACGAACTCGACGCCAGTACGGACGACGGATGGTGCTGCGTGGTACACAACTCAGACGGTTCCTATACCGTTGAGTTGGGGATACTTGACGAGTTTGGGAAAGTCTACCATCGAGGCGAGGAGACGTTCGACCATCCCTTGACAGTGATCGGTGCTCTCGACGCTTCGGGGTATCTCAAGCCCGACACGGAGGAGGCCAAACATGCCAATGTGTGAGAAGTGTTGGAGCGACGCTCACGACACGGTCGGGAACGTTGCAGAGAACTATTGCCGCATGATGAAAAGAATGGGTGTTGAAGGGCATCGGTGTACACCGGAACAGCAGGCCGGTCCAGACGCAACGGTCTGCCCTACGTGCGGAATCCGCTCGGTCCACCAGTGCTGCCATGTTTGCGTGGTTTGTGGATGGTCTGCCGAAACACCAACTGACGATGAAGAAAGGACAGAAAATGGCAACAGAACATAGGACCGCATGGTGGATCTCTTTCTCTGACCGCTTCCCGGCGTGTGTGTGGGGAACGCTCGAGGAGGCAGAGAGGCTTGCTACCGCCGCAGGGAAGCCGACAACCTATGAGACGCTTCCATACCCAGCCCGACCGCGTCTCGATGATCTCGACGGTTGGGACGACAAGAAAGGACAATGTCCAAGCTTCTGCCGCGACCCAACACACTGTAAGGGCAATATCTCGTGCCCCAAGCGTTACTCGTGTACTGAGTAGCACTCCCAACTCGGACAAAAAGTGGGCCGGATGATTCCGACCCGTATGGAGGAGTCGATGAGGTCCCCATCTTAGGGGGCCTTCTCATTTTGTCAAGTCTGGGTCTCTTCTTGGTATCTTTTGAGCGCCTCGAGCGTCTCGGGATCAAGACTTTCCCGCTTGATTTTCCCGAGTTGTGGGGGAAGTGCAGCGTGTTCTTCCTTGTGGGCAAACTCTGTTAGCGCGTCGTCTAGTTCCTTTTCGGCGGCTGCAAGTTCTTTCCGGCACTCGTTTACCCGAAGTTGGAGCCTCATCATTAGTGGCATTTCCTCATCGTAGTCCATATGGCCACCCTCCCTCACGGTTGCAGCCCCAAAACGGAGACCATCACTTGGGTTTTGCTTGGAACAGGATCACCGTCTCCTTGGAGTACGACGGTTTTGACACCAGCAACCCAGTGATCACCCAAGTATCCGGCAACCCACGAGGATATACAGAATCCTTGATAACTAGGTCATTTCCAACCCTTAGTTCACCGCTCATGTTCTGCATGAGGGCAGAGAGTTCAGCCCTATCACCAGCGCCACACTTATCCCACGACCCGAGAGTTGTTGAGAACCTTTCCAGCTTGTAGATTTCGACCTGAGCCATGATGTTCCCCTTTCGTAACACGTTCTCATCCGTTGGTGTTTCTCGCTAATCGTAGCTGGTGAGCCTCTATGGCCCCTAGAATCGTTTCTGGCTCCGGGGTATACAACACCATTGCCGAGACTCTACAAGCGATCCCAGACCCACTGGAGGGCCATGCAGAGGCATTTGGGGATATTGGGGCAGACACTACTCGGTCTCGGGTGTCTCGTAAGCCGTAACCGCGAGGGCGAGAGCAGACCACACGTCGCGCTTTACTCCATACAGGAAGCCCGGTGCCTTCTTCGTCCCAGCGGGTCCAAACCTATCGAGGAGCGCCCGCCTGATGTTGGCATCCTTCGCCCTGGAGTCGTGGCATATGTGCAGCTTGACGGCGAGGCGCGGGATCAGGCGGACCTCGCCGCCCCACGCCTGGTGGAATCGGCCACTCCAGTACACCGTGTCGAAGACCTCTCGCCCTACTCTCATCCCGTAGCTGCACATTTGCTCGATGACGAGCACCCATCTGTCGGGTGTATCCGTTTGTGGTGCAAGCCTAAGCATGAGGAGAACATCCTCATTTGGGGCGAGCCCAAACCTGAGCGGAAGGTTTTCCCCTTCCCAGTAACACCAAGCACTCTGCGTCGGGCCTGGGTCAATCGCGAGTATCACTTGTCCCCCTCGCCGAGACGCTTCCTGAGTGTCTCGTTCTCCCTGCGCCATCCCTCGATAGCGTCTGCGTACATCGAAATCTTGCGGTCTACTGTTTTCCAACACAGCCTGCGGGCTTCTTCTATGTTTAGTGTCATAGGGCAGATACACTCTGACAGAGGATACCTACAAAACGGACATTCCTCTTCCATCACCTCTCCCCCCTCTCAAACTCGGCCCTATCATAGAACCGCAAGCCTGTTGTTTTCTTCCATTTACCACAGCCGAGCCTCTTCATCATTCCACGATACCAAGTAAACACACACGACGAACCACAACCCCCGTTCTTCTCCTCACACAGCATCTTGACGAATGAACCTTCTTTGGGGATGTCATTTTCAGACCACTTCCATTTGTGCTTGATCCCACAACACGGGCACCACCAGCGGAACTTGACCTTCTTACTCATCGCTCTGTCCCCTCTCGCTCAACCTCGATCCCCGCCAGCTCGAGAGCTTCCCGCACGATCCGCTGCGCTTCCTCGCGCTTCATGCCAGTCCGCTCGAGCCCTGCCACGAGATACCGCGCTGCGGCGGTCCACTTGCGGAGGTCTGGGTCAGTCATCGTTTCCCCCATCGGAGGGCCAACTTGAAGTCCATCGTTGCAAGCAGCAATACCAGCCACGGATTTACCTTCCCAGTTGCGGCGCACCATGCCGCCACAATCAGCCAAATGACCTTAGCAACGTCGGTTTCAACGGTTCCAACCCACTTGAGGTTACTCATCGCCAACCCACCCCCTCGCTCGCATCACATCGCAAGCGATCTCTGACTCTTGTAGTTTTTTGAGGAGTAGGACCGCCTCATCAAGCAACCCGTTGTAGTCTTCCACGGTGATCAGCACATGGGTAGCTCCCAATTCGTCTGCCTCTAGCCAGTAATCCTTGTGTCCTTCACTCTTGACCATGAACAGAATGTCTTCAGTCATCGCCCACCTCTTCCTGTTCGTCATGAGCCCCATGAAGCGGGCACTCCCCGTTGATCCACCATCTCGGCCCGTCCGGGTATGGCATCCCCACTCCGTGTGCGTTGTCCAAGACTGGGCACTTACACCCGAGCACGATGGCTTCACGGCTGCCGGGGTTCGGCGCTTGCTCACTCATGGCTACTCTCCTCCTCGTGGGCCACATCGGCCTCCAGCGCGGCAATCCTCGCCTTCAATGCCTCGTAGTCTCTGATCGACAAAACCGCATGAGTTGGTTTTTTGTTCGTTCCTGGGACGAAGTAAGTATCATTGTATCTAACAACTAACACAACATCTCTACTCATCACCTTCCCCTCCCTCCCCGTCTTCGAATCTGTCCCAGTGCTTGAGAGCCTCTTGGAGACACTTGGCAACCTCGAGGAGATGACCCCCGAAGTCCACCGTGTCTCGCCGCTCCTGCGCACAGAGCGAGACAGCCTCCACAATCGTGTCACACAGCTTGACCTGCCGCTTGGTTAGCTTCCTCATAGAACATCACTTTCGTGAGCAGCGCGCAATGCCTCAATATCCTCTGCGTCGAACTTAATCCTAGCCACAAACAACGGTGGCATCTCGGACGTATCCCACCATCCGACCGACCATGCGGCATCTTGAGGCGCGTTTTTAGCGGACCTTACCGCCAGTCTGACATGGGAACCAACCTTTGCGTCTAGTTCGAGATCTGGTGCTACAACCCTGTTCCCACAGAACTTGCAAACCCATTGGGCACACATTCTGTCCGATTCGTTGATGTTTTTGACATCTCCACCATGAGCACACAGTGGACCAATTGTCACCACGCTCCTCCTCTCTCTTCGACTGCTGAGAATGTGAATGTCGGCCCGTCAAACCACATTGGGACAGCGCCACATGGCCCATCCCTGTGCTTCTCGACGAGCGCCACAACCGCCTGCGTGTTCTCTGGGTTGGGTCGGTGCAGGAACACCACGGCGTACGCATCCTGCTCCAACTCGCCCGACTCGCGGAGGTCGGACAACCTCGGGGCACGCTTCTCCTTCTCGCTCTCGCGGGAAAGCTGCGAGCAGGCGATGACCGG
>CAZMSI010000012.1:0-18775 GCA_964568895.1 uncultured Sideroxydans sp.
GCCCAGCCCGACGTTTAATGTTTCCATGGCCCGCTTACATCGAAATTATTTTCGTTTTCAGTTCCTGCTGCAACTTGAGCACCAGGTTATGCACGCTTTGTTTACCGGTAGGCATCACCAGATCGGCTACTTGCATATAGAGAGGGTCGCGTTGTTCAAATATTTCCCTCAGCCTGGCTCGCGGATCGGCGGTTTGCAGCAGCGGCCGATTACGGTCATGGCGTGTGCGCTGCCAGAGATCATGTATTGAGCTTTTCAGGTAAACCACCGTGCCATTATGACTTAATTCGGCACGATTATCTTCGCTTAATATAGCACCGCCACCGGTTGCCAACACAATGTTGTCTTGTTGCACCAGCTCCTTGATCACTGCCGACTCACGCTGCCGAAAACCGGCTTCACCCTCGACATCGAAAATATGCGAAATGGTTACACCGGTACGCCGCTGGATTTCTTCATCGCAATCGATAAACGCCTTGCCCGTCTGTCTGGCAAGCAACTTACCCACCGTGGTTTTCCCAGCACCCATCATGCCGACCAGGAATATATTGCCGGAAAGGCGCTTGTTATGGACAGGACTGGAATTGTGCATGTCGGAATTGTAGCCGAAAAGCGCCATGCTTCCGCACACCCTGAGCAGCAAACCCGGCCAAGCCGGGTCTGCTGGGCCCGGATTATTTATCCAGGCTCAGGCTTTCTTTCAGAATTTTGGGAGTAATGAACACCAGCAACTCCGACTTATTGTCGCTCTTGGTGTTGTTCTTGAACAGCCAGCCTACCACAGGTATATCACCCAGCAGCGGTACTTTCTGCGTGGAATTAGCAATATCCTGAGTGTATACACCGCCGATTACCACTGTTCCGCCATTATCGACCAGCACCTGCGTTTTTACACTCTTGGTATTGATGCTCGGCACACCGCTGTATACCGTACCCACCGTATCCTGATTGACATCCAGCTGCATATTAATGTGGTCATCCGGGGTAATTTGCGGTGTCACTTTCAAGCTGAGCGTCGCATCCTTGAATGCAACACTGGTTGCACCGCTGCTGGTGGCCTGCTGATATGGAATCTGCGTACCGGAAGAAATAGTGGCTGCCGTCTTGTCTGCCGTCACCACGCGCGGGCTGGCAATATTTTTGGTCCGGCCGTCCAGTTCCGAGGCGGTTAGCTCCAGGGTCAGTGTTTTGGTTGCCGCCGGGTTAAACAGGGATAATGTCAGGCCGCCGGTTCCCGAAGTTGCGCCCGGCAGGTTTACGCTGCCTCCGGATACGGTACCGCGGGTTGCGGTTGGTGTATTGCCGCCAATGGCAAAGCCGTTCCCGACCCCCACCGCCTCACCGGTATAGCCCAGTCGCCCGCCCAACGTACGGTTGAAATTGTCGCTCGCAGAAACAAAGCGTGCCTCGATCATGACCTGCCGCACCGGCACGTCGATCTGCTTGATAAGCTTGCGCACCTCTTCCAGACGGGATGGCGTATCCTGCACAAACAGGGTATTGGTGCGCGCATCTACTACAGCGCTACCGCGCTTGGACAAAATGCGCTGATCCTTGTTGGTCAACAAGCTGATGATGTCCTTGCCCTGCTGATAGCTAAGCTGGAAACTCTCCGTGCGCGTTGCTGCCAAATCGGATATTTCCTGGCTGGCCGACAGTGCCAGCTTTTCCCTGGCCGCGATTTCTTCGCGTGGCGCAACCTGAATCACATTGCCGTTTCTGCGCATGTCCAGACCGCGGCTTTGCAGAATAATGTCCAAAGCCTGATCCCAGGGAACATCTTTCAGGCGCAGAGTGAGGTTGCCGTGAACGGTATCACTGATCACAATATTCAAGCCGGTGAAATCGGCAATGACATTCAGAGCTTCGCGGACTGAAATATTCTGGAAGTTCAGCGTCAGCTTGTCCCCGGTATATTTTCCTGTTGCTGCAGCTTGCTGTTTCTGCGTTACAGGCTTGACCTCGACGACAAACTTGTTATCCGTCTGATAGGCAGCATGCTCCCAATTACCCTTGGGCTCAATCACCATGCGAACATTGTTGCCCTGGGTAAAGGTATCGATGAAATTCACCGGCGTACCAAAATCCACCACATCCAGCTTGTGTTGCAGATTCCGCGGCAGGCTGGTGTTCGAAAAATCAACTATCAGGTTCTTGCCCTGCTGCTTGATATCTATTCCCACATTGGGGTCGGACAAATCGACCTCGATGCGCCCTTCGCCGCTTTTGCCTCGATGAAAGCCGACATCGCGCAAACTGTGGTTTTGTTCCCCAGCTGTTGCCTCGGCAAAACGAGAGCCCATTACAGAACCGGATTCGACCGTCCCCTGCAGGGTAATCAACAAATCATTGCCGTCAATTCTGGTTTTATATGCCATCATCTGATTCAGGTTGATAACCAGACGTGTACGATTGCCTGCCTGCACAATATTGGCGCTACGCAAATCTCCCTCATTGAATTCCTGCACCGACTTGCCAAGCCCGTTTGCCGTATTTGGGAAATCGAAGGCAATGCGCGGAGGCGTGTTGATGGTGAAATCATGTGGGAGCATGGCTGGAGCATTCTGCAGACTTACCTTGATGACCAGCTGCCCGTTGGATCCACTGCTAACACTTAACGCTTGTATACTGTTCTGCGTGTCGCCACCGCCCTGTGTAGCAGCATGGGCCGCCAATGAGCCCACCATGCAAAGCGCCACAACAAATTGAACAATATGGCCAATTATCCTGTTTAATCGATTCATGTTTTACTCCTGATCATTCTGCCATTTGCAGGCTGCTGATACGCTCTGACCAATCACCGCCGCTGTCTTGCACCATTTCCCTGAGCTTTACTTCGCTATCGGTTATTTCAGTAATTTTTCCAAAATTCTGCCCCATATAATTGCCAACCTTGACGCGATGCAGCCTCTTGTCGGGTGAGCGAATAATTGCGTATCCGATGTTATCCCGAAACAGGTAACCGACCATTTTCAGGCTTTCCAACGGGAATTCTTCCAGTTCTTCCTTGTGCCTTGCAAAATCCGGCTGATTCAGCCCAGGGTGCCCACCTCTCTGTATTTCGGATTTTCGCGGTTGAAAGGGATTGGGCAAGTTGCTTGAATTATCATAGGTAAAAGGCTCATATGGCTTTACCTCGGGAGGGGGCTCGATTTTGCCGCGCATGCCTTCCCCTGAATTTTTAACAAAATCCCGCAAATCCTGAAACTGTTCGCCGCCACAGCCCGCCAAAAGCAAGGCCATTAGCATCACTAAATAGGCCGGTTTCATTTTCTTTTCTTCCCTCTTGCGTGCTTCCGCTGCGCGGCTAACTCTGCCTCATCCAGGTAGCGATAGGTCTTGGCAGTGGCACGCATTGACAATTTGCCCTTCCCAGGAGTAATGCTGATATTATCCAAGGTAACGATGCGCGGCAATTGTGAAATATCGCTGGCAAATTTGCCGAGGTCGTCATAATCCCCTTCCACTGCTATGCTGATGGGCTGCACCGTCAGCACGCCGGTTACAGATTCTTTCCCCGGCTTGAATAAATCGAACTGCAAGCCGCGCCCCAAGCCCGCTTGGTTAATATCGGTCAGCAACGCATCCATTTCCGATTTGTTCGGCAATTGCTTCAGCAAAGCGCCCAGAGACTGTTGCGTTTCCAGCAACTGTTTTTTAATCAAATCCAGATTAATAGCTTCTTTTTTCTTGACCAGGAACGTCTCTTTTAGCTTGACCTCTTCCGCCTTGGCCTGGCTATAGTCGCTCCATTGCCCCTGCCAGTCGAACACTGCCCCCGCCGCCACAACAGCCACAAATATCACCACAAAGGTGCTGATTTTCACCAGCCACGGCCAACCTCCGGGATTTTTAGGATTGATGTTTTTTAATTCTTCAACCAGTTTCATGGCGCACCTAACCTTTCTTGCCAGCCGGCGCGACAGACGGCTTTTTGGTCAAGTTGAAATCCAGGGTGAACTGATTTATACGGCTACCACCTGCGTTGGCAGCATGGATTTCCACAAGATGTGGCGAATCCAGCCAAGGCGAATCCTGGATTGCGCGCATCAGCGTGGAAACGCGCGCATTGGACTGGGCATATCCTACCAAGTGTATCTTGTTGCCTTTTTGATTAAGCGATCTCAGGTATACGCCGTCCGGCAAAATGCGCAGCATCTGATCCATCAGGTGCACTACGTCTGAACGCGTGCTCTGCAGATTTTCTACTACTTCCTTGCGTGCCAGCAGTGCCTTGGTTTGCTTGCGCAGTTTCTTGATTTGGGCAATCTGTTTATCCAGTTTAGCCGTTTCGGCCTTCAGGTAGTTATTGCGGCTTTGTTGGTAATCGATCCGTGCGCTGATGGCCACATGCACCAGGCCAACCACCACTGCAGCCAGTATTGCCGATATGACACACAGCGAAACAAACTGTATCTGGCGCGCGCGCCGCTTTTCGGCGCGATGCGGCAATAAATTGATACGTATCATGACGGGTCGAACCTCCGCATTGCCAAACCGCAGGCAATCATCAGTGCCGGCGCATCGGTCTGCAACTGGCGCGGCTTGATTCGGCTGGATAACGACATCTGCGCAAAAGGATTTGCCACCAGCGTGTTGACCTGAGTGCGTGTGGCAACTGCATCATCCAGGCCAACCAGTGCCGCACAGCCCCCAGACAACACAATGTAATTTACTTCGTTATATTGAGCAGAAGTAAAAAAGAACTGCAATGCGCGCGCTATTTCGGCAGCCACATTCTCACGGAATGGCGCCAACAGGTCACTCTCATAATTATCAGGCAATCCGCCGTTGCGCTTGCCTGCCTCAGCTTCCTCTGTGGACAAATCGAAGGCGCTCTGGATTTGCTGTGTCAGCTGCTCTCCGCCTACTTGCTGGTCGCGCATATAGATTGACTGGCCGTTTCGCAATACATTAACGTTCATTATATTTGAACCGATATCCACCAAAGCAACACACTGGTCGGTTGCCCCGTCCGGCAATTGTTGCTTGACCTGCTCAAACGCCGCCTCTGCAGCATAGGGCTCTACGTCTATCACGACCGCCTTCAATCCCGCCGATTGCGCCGCAGCAACCCGATCCTCAACATTGACTTGGCGCGATGCCGCAAGTAACACCTCAAGTTCTTCTTCGTTGCCGGGTGCCGGACCGAGAACGGCAAAATCAAGGTTTACCTCCTCCATGGCAAAGGGAATGTACTGATTAGCCTCGGTCTCGACTTGATATTCCAGATCTTCTTCGCGCAATCCACTCGGCAACAGGATTTTCTTGGTGATTACCGCCGCTGCAGGCAGTGCCATACCAACATTCTTGATGCGCGTCCCCATTCGCTTCCAGGCGCTGCGCAGACAGTCCGAAACCGCGTCAAGA
Organism: uncultured Sideroxydans sp.; assembly: GCA_964568895.1. Taxonomy (GTDB): domain Bacteria; phylum Pseudomonadota; class Gammaproteobacteria; order Burkholderiales; family Gallionellaceae; genus RI-121. The sequence continues at coordinate 5,371 of CAZMSI010000012.1, forward strand.
TTATTGATGTTGCCATCACTCACCGCATCCTTTGGCAGCGCCTCGATGGCATAGCGTTCCACCATGTACCCCTCGCCTTTCGCCAATTTGCTGAGTTCAACCATTTTGACGGAAGACGCGCTGATATCCACCCCGATCAAAGGCGGTGTTGTAGCCTGCAAAAAATCCAGCGGAATATCGAAATTTCCCTTAAACATAGGCTGGTTAGCGCTTTTCCATATTAAAGTGGTTTAAATCCTAGCAATAACTATAGCCCATGTAAAGTTTTTGTTTGGGGTTATTTTTATTGGTCAGAATCGATATAATTCAAAATCGATTATACATCCCGTCAAATCCCGCGCCATGAATTCTCGCTGGTGGTTTTACCCGGCTATCGCCACACTCGCACTTGTCCTGTTGCCCTTGCTGCTTTTCCTGTTCGCGGCGACGCTTACCTATCCTACTCTGCCATCGCTTGATGCACTGACCGATTATCGGCCAAAAATCCCGTTGCGGGTTTACAGTGCAGAGGGGATTCTGATTGGCGAATTTGGCGAAGAGCGCCGCGCCCTGGTCAAAATCGAAAATGTCCCTCCCCTGATGAAGGAAGCCATTTTAGCGGCAGAGGATGACCGTTTTTACCAGCATGGCGGCATAGACTATCTGGGGGTAATGCGAGCCGCTTATTCCAATTTTGTGTCAGGAGGAGTCCGGCAGGGTGCAAGCACCATTACCATGCAGGTCGCACGTAATTTTTTCCTGACCAAGGCAAGAACCTTTTCTCGAAAATTCAACGAGGCGCTGCTTTCTTTCAAGATCGAGCACAATTTGAGCAAGGATGAAATTCTTCAGCTCTACATCAACCAGATTTACCTGGGGCAACGCGCCTATGGCTTTGCCGCTGCAGCCCAGGTCTATTTCGGCAAACCTCTCGACCAGCTGAACATCGCAGAAATGGCGGTCCTCGCCGGATTACCCAAGGCGCCCTCCGCCTACAACCCGATAGTCAATCCCAAGCGTGCCAAGTTACGCCAACTATATGTGCTCAGGCGCATGCACGAACTGGGCGATATTACCGACCAGCAATACATCACGGCACGAAAACAACCGTTGGTTATCGCCAAGCAGGGCAGCCGGACATATGCGGTAAAGGCAGACTATCTGGCAGAAATAGTACGCCAGACCATGTATGAGCGTTACCACGACGATGCCTATAACCAGGGGTTCAAGGTCTACACCACAATCCGCGCCTTCGACCAGAATGCTGCCTACGAGGCTGTGCGCAAAGGCGTGGAGGAGTATGATCACCGCCACGGTTACCGCGGACCCGAAGGCTACGTAAACCTGCACAAAAATGGCGACAGCGAAGAAGCCTTGCAGCATGCGCTGCATGACGTAGCAAACAACGGAAACCTGATTCCCGCAGTGGTGCTGGCAATCGACCGCAAGGGGGTGCACGCATATTGCAAGAACGGGCAAGCCATCGAAATCCGTGGCTCGGGTCTGTATTTTGCACGGCGCGCCTTGAGCCACAGGATTGCGCTGAATCAGCGTATCCGTCCCGGCGCCATTATTCGCGTCAAACAAGATGCCAAAGGTTCATGGGCAATCACTCAGCTACCCCAGGTGGAAGCAGCCTTTGTTTCGGCAAATCCACGCACCGGCGCCATATACTCACTGGTTGGCGGATTTGATTTCAATCATAGCCAATTCAACCACGTGACCCAGGCCTGGCGCCAGCCGGGTTCCAGCTTCAAGCCGTTTATTTATTCTGCTGCCCTGGAAAAAGGCTTCACGCCGGCATCTGTAATTAACGATGCGCCACTGGTCATCGATCCTTCCCAAACCGGAGGTGAATCTTGGACGCCCAAGAATTACGAGGGAACCTACGACGGGCCCATGCGTATGCGCGATGCGTTGGCACAATCCAAGAATCTGGTTTCCATCCGTATCCTGCAGGCAATTACGCCACAATATGCACAGGATTACATCACCAAGTTCGGGTTCGATGCGGACAAGAACCCTCCGTACCTGACCATGGCACTGGGCGCCGGCTCCGTTACGCCAATGCAAATGCTGGGCGGCTACTCCGTTTTCGCCAATGGTGGCTTCCGGGTCACACCTTATTACATACAGCGTATTGAAGACGCCAACGGCAACGTCTTGAGCCAGGCCGAGCCTGTGGTAGCCGGTGAAAATGCGGAACGGGTAATCGACGTGCGCAACGCCTTCACTATGGTAAGCATGATGCAGGACGTGGTACGCCATGGCACTGCCAGGCGCGCCCTGCAACTTGGTCGCCAGGACCTGGCTGGAAAGACAGGTACCACCAGCGATTCCATGGACGCGTGGTTCTGCGGCTTCCAGCCCACCGTCGTCGGCATTGCTTGGCTCGGCTTCGATACGCCGCACAGCCTGGGTGAGAGGGAAACCGGCGGCGGCGCCGCACTGCCGATATGGATGTACTACATGGGCGCCGTCCTCAAAGATGTTCCCGAAGCCGAGTACACCATGCCTGACAACATGGTTGCGGCACGCATCAATGCGCAAGGCTACCGCGACCCCAACGGCGATCGCATGGAATATTTCTACCAGGAAAACGTGCCGCCACCTCAGGATTCACTACCAGCGGAAACCGCAACCAGACCCAACGATACCGTAAAGGATCAGTTGTTTTAGCAGTCATGGCCAAAAACCACTCGTACCGTCGTGACCTGATGCGCGAACAGCTCGCGCATCATGCGGCCAGATTGATAGCCGAAGACGGCATTACCGACTATGCCTTTGCCAAGCGCAAGGCCGCCCGGCAGATGGGCGCCGTGGATACCAGACATATGCCCAGCAATGACGAAGTAGATGCCGCCCTGCACAGTTACCGCGCACTGTACCAGCAAGACAGCCACCCCGACGTCCTGCGCCAGGTGCGCGAACAGGCATGTAACGCCATGCGCATGCTGGCGCCGTTTCATCCCTATCTTACCGGCTCGGTATTAAGCGGCACGGCGGGCGCACAATCGGATATCAATCTCGTTATCTTTTCCGACGATGCCAAGGCCGTAATGATGTATTTGCTCGGTCGCAGTCAGCCTTTTGAAAATGGTGAGTGGCGAGTAAATCTGGCCGGCCGGCCGCAAATTGTTCCCAGCTTTACCCTGCAGACCGACTCCGGGATCCCAGTTCATCTGGCAGTATTGCCTGATAATGCGCGGCACAGCGGCAGCCGCAAGGCAGAAACTCATGCAGATCTGGCTACAGTAGAAACGTTGTTGCAGGAGAGATCCACCGCAAGCGAGACGGCTGACAACACAGCCATCTGAGTAGCACTATTTTTGTTGCAACCACCTTGCGGCATCCAGCGCGAAATAAGTCAGTATTCCATCTGCCCCAGCCCGCTTGAATGACAGCAAAGCCTCCAGCACACATGCCTGTTCGTTCAGCCAGCCGTTTTGCGCTGCTGCCTTGAGCATGGCGTACTCACCACTGACCTGATAGGCAAACGTCGGCGCCCCGAATTCGTCCTTTACGCGGCGCACAATATCAAGGTAAGGCATGCCCGGCTTGACCATCACCATGTCAGCACCTTCCTGCAAATCCAGCCCGACCTCCCACAATGCCTCGTCGGAATTGCCCGGATCCATCTGGTAGGTGTGTTTGTTGCCCGCACCCAGATTGGCGCTGGAACCCACTGCGTCACGGAACGGGCCGTAGAAACTGGAGGCATATTTGGCGGAATAGGCCATGATTCTGGTATGAATGCAATTTTTTGCGTCCAGTGCGGCGCGCACCGCGCCGATGCGCCCGTCCATCATGTCGGAAGGAGCAACGATGTCGGCCCCGGCGATGGCATGAGCCTGTGCCTGCTGCACCAGCACGGCTATGGTTTCGTCGTTCATGACGTAGCCGCTGTCATCCAGCAACCCGTCCTGGCCGTGGCTGGTATAGGGATCGAGCGCGATGTCGGTCATAATGCCCAGTTCCGGGAATTCCCGCTTCAGCGCTGCAACCACGCGCGGCACCAGTCCGTCCGGATTGTAAGCCTCGCGCGCATCCTCGGTCTTGAGGCCAGCCTCTATCACCGGGAACAGCGCCATTACCGGAACCCCCAGCTTTACACATTCTTCGGCCTGCACCAGCAATTTATCCAGCGTGACCCGCTTCACGTCCGGCATGGAAGCCACGTTTTCTTCATGGTTATTCCCCTCCAGCACGAAAACCGGATAAATAAAATCCGCCGGCTTCAGGGTATTTTCACGCATCAGGTTGCGCGAAAAGGCGTCCCGGCGCATACGGCGCATGCGTTTGTTGGGGTATTTTCCGAGTGTTTGCATAACTCCCTCTGAAAAAATTTGGGGTTTCTGGAACTATTTCAGGGATGGCTTATCTGATTCAACAGATGATGCGAGTCATCTCCCGTTTCTCCTCCCTGAGCGGGCTGTCTTAACCCTACTGTTAAGACACCTTTGCCCCTAGCTTCCCCCTTTAGCTAGGGGCATTTTTTATTCATTCGTAAACCACTTTAATATTATGGCTTCTGCCTCATCCATGCCGACTTTTTTCAAGCTGGAAAATAATTGAACCGAGCAATGCGGATAATGTTCGGCAAGATGTAATCTAACACGGTTCAGGGTCTGTGTGGCCTGCTGGCGGGACAGCTTGTCCGATTTGGTCAGCAGCACATGCACCGGCTTGCCGGTAAGCGCAAACCAGGCCAGCATTTGCTCGTCAAGCTCGGTCAACGGATGTCGCGCATCCATGATTATCACCAACCCACACAGCGCTTCCCGGGTTTGCAGGTACTGACTCAGCAGCCCTTCCCAGTGCGCCCGTACATCCGGTGGCACTTTGGCATAGCCATAGCCGGGCAAGTCGACCAGATAGCGGTTCTCGCCTAGGGAAAAATAGTTGATATGCTGGGTACGCCCAGGCGTCTTACTGGTGAAGGCGAGCCGGGTGTGGTTAGCCAGCGTATTGATGGCGCTGGATTTCCCGGCATTGGAGCGTCCGGCAAATGCGACTTCCCGCCCGCCATGCAGCGGCAGGTCGCGCAAGTGGTTGACCGTGGTAAAGAACTCCGCCCTGGAAAACAGCCCCATTACCAGGCCGCGAAAATCTTGTCGGCCGCGGCAATGGTCGCGGCAATATCGGCATCGCTATGCGACGCCGAGACAAAACCGGCTTCGAACGCCGATGGCGCAAGATACACGCCCTCATCCAGCATGGCGTGGAAAAAGCGGTTGAACGCCTCCTTGTCGCAGGCCATGACTTCCGCATAGCTGGTCGGTACGGTACCGCTGAAATACAGACCGAACATGCTACCGATCGACTGTGCGCTGAACGGGACACCATGTTTGGCAGCCGCCGCGCTCAGTCCCTCTGTCATTTGTTTTGCGGCCTGGGTCAGGCGTTCATAGAAACCGGGTGCCTGAATCAGTTTCAGCGTAGCCAGACCCGCCGCTACCGCCACTGGATTGCCTGACAACGTACCGGCCTGGTACACCGGGCCCAGAGGTGCCAGGCACTGCATGATGTCGCGCCGTCCGCCAAATGCGGCAGCAGGCAATCCGCCGCCCATTACCTTACCCAGCGTAATCAGGTCCGGCTGGATACCGTAATGGCCGTGCGCGCCCCGCAAGCCGACGCGGAAGCCGGACATCACCTCGTCCAGGATCAGTACCGCACCGTGCTTGGTACACAAGTTGCGCATTGCATCGAGAAATTCAGGCTTGGGCAAGATCAGGTTCATGTTGCCCGCGACTGGCTCGACGATCACCGCGGCAATCTCGTCGCCGATTTCGGCAAAGGTTTTTTCGAGGCCGGCCACATCGTTGTAGTCGAGTACCGTAGTCAGCGCAGCAATCTCGGCCGGCACGCCGGAAGAACTCGGCTGGCCGAAAGTCAGCGCACCGGAGCCGGCCTTGACCAGCAGGCCGTCGGAATGGCCGTGGTAGCAGCCTTCGAACTTGATGATACGGCTGCGCCCGGTAAAGCCGCGGGCCAGACGGATCGCCGTCATCGTCGCCTCGGTGCCGGAGCTGACCAGGCGCACCATCTCCAGACTGGGCAGAATCTTGCACAGGGTTTCGGCAATCTCCAGTTCGGCCGCAGTCGGCGCACCGAAACCCAGCCCTTCGGCAGCGGCTTCCTGCACCGCCTTGACCACTTCGGGATGGCAATGGCCGACGATCATCGGCCCCCAGGAATTGACGTAATCGATATAGCGTTTGTCGTCGGCGTCCCACACATAGGCACCCTGTCCGCGCTTGAAGAACAGCGGCGTGCCGCCCACCGACTTGAAGGCGCGCACCGGCGAATTCACTCCGCCGGGAATGAAAAGTTGCGATTGGTCGAACAGTTCCTGATTGTGTGAGGTCATGATGCAAAATCCTGGCTAAAAAGTGTTGAAAAATCCTGCGCGGCTGCCTGTATGTCCGCCGCATCGAATAGCGCCGAAATTACCGCCAGCGCATCCGCCCCGGCCTGCAGCAGCACCGCGCCGTTCTCCTGGGTGATTCCGCCGATCGCCACCAGCGGCACGGCCAGCCCGGCACGTGCCTGTCGCAGCAACTCAATGTTTGCGCTCACCGCCCCGGGTTTGACGGCAGACGGAAAAAAAGCACCGAACGCCACGTAATCCGCCCCGGCAGCTACGGCCTGTTGCGCCAGCGGCAGGCGATTATAACAAGAGGCACCGATAATTTTGCCTGGGCCCAGTACGGCACGGGCCGAGGTTAGCGCCATATCGTTCGCGCCCAGATGGATTCCATCCGCCCCTATCTCGGCGGCCAGATGCACATCATCATTGACGATCAGCGGCACTGAAAACTGGTGTGTCAGTTCGCGCAGCACCGTTGCCTGCTCCAGACGCAGTGCCTCATCCGCCGTCTTGCTGCGATATTGCAGCACGCTCGCGCCACCAGCCAGTGCACACCTTACACGTCGTAACAAATCCGGCGTATTGGTACAATCCGGTGTGATGGCGTACAGGCCCTTAATGCCGTGTATCAGGAACATCCTCTTCGTCCCGCGCCCAGAACAGGCGATCGGGAATGTGCTGCCCCATGCCGGGACGGAAACCGTATTGCAGCGCCTGCCAGGTAAATTCCTGCGCCTCTTTCACGGCTTCGGCCATCGGCAGACCATTTGCCAGCAAGGCGGCGATCGCAGATGCAAGCGTGCAACCGGACCCGTGATAAATGCCGGGCAGGCGCGGCCATTCGTCGCTGCGTACTATTCCGCGTTCGCCATAAAGGGTGTTGAGCACCTTTGCCGTGTGCTCGTGCGTGCCGGTCACCAGCACGTACTCGCAGCCCATTTGCAGAATGCGGTTGGCGCACTCTGCCAGATCGGGATTGTCCTCTTCGTTGTCCTCGTCGTGCACCAGACGGCGCGCCTCAACACTGTTAGGCGTCAGGATGGTGGTCTGCGGCAACAGCAATTCGCGTAGCGCGTCCACCATGTCTTCGTTGGCCAGTTCGTCGCCGCGTCCGGACGCCAGCACCGGATCAAGTACCAGCGGGATGTCCGGATAATCCGCAATCACCTCGGCGATTGCCGCGATGTTTTCCACACTGCCCAGCAAGCCGATCTTGAACGCCCTTACCGGCATATCTTCCAGTACCGCCCGCGCCTGATCGGCCACCCACTCTGCATCGATCGGCAACACGTCGTCCACGCCGGTGGTATCCTGCACCGTAACCGCTGTCACTACCGACAACGGATGACAGCCCATGCTGGCAATGGTCAGAATATCAGCCTGCATGCCGGCGCCTCCGCTCGGGTCGGATGCGGCAAAAGTAAGGACAATGGGCGGAATTTCGGACATGGCGTTAACCGGCAAAGTATGAGTGGGGATTCTAACTGAAAATGTCCACGGAAGCTTCTGCAACACCCTGAATCGAGGAAAATACTATGCGACTTCTGCACACCATGTTGCGCGTGGGAAATCTGGAGCATTCCCTCGCCTTTTATACCGACGTCCTCGGCATGCGACTGCTACGCCGCAAGGATTATCCGGAAGGCAAATTCACACTGGCCTTCGTCGGTTATCAGGATGAAGCCGAAGGCGCGGTACTGGAACTCACCTGGAACTGGGACACGGACAAATACGATCCCGGTTCGGGTTTCGGCCATATCGCAATCGAGGTCGACGATGCCGCCCGCGCCTGTGAACTGGTAAGGCAGCGCGGCGGCAAGGTAACGCGCGAAGCGGGGCCGATGAAGCACGGCTCTACCGTAATTGCTTTTGTCGAAGATCCGGACGGCTACAAAATCGAATTCATCGAGCGCCGCGCTACAAATTAGACCTTCGCCTTGCCCGCCAGCCAATTGGCAATGCCGGCGAATTCGGCCACACCAAGATTTTCCGCGCGCAGCCGGGCATCGACACCTAGTTGTTCAAAACCTTGCTCGTCCAGATAAGACTTCAACGTATTGCGCAAAGTCTTGCGGCGCTGCCCAAACGCTGCAGTGACAATTTCCGAAAATATCTTTTCATCGGAAACCAGCACCCGCTCTTTCGGCATCGGAATTATACGCACGATGGCGGAATTCACTTTGGGTGCCGGACGAAACGATTGCGGCGGCACATCAAGCAGCTTTTCCATGTAAAAACGATATTGCAGCATCACCGACAGCCTGCCGTATTGCGGCGTGGAAGGCGCAGCGACCATGCGCTCCACCACCTCGTCCTGCAGCATGAAATGCATGTCGGCAATACGCGCGGTATATGCCGCAAAGTGGAACAGTAGTGGCGAAGAAATATTGTAGGGCAGGTTACCCACGATACGTAGCGGCTTCGGCAATTGTGCCAAGTCAAATTTCAGCGCGTCACCTTCGTGGATAACCAGCTTGTCCTGCGGATAGTCGCTTTTCAGCCGCGCAATGATGTCGCGGTCTATTTCCACCACATGCAATTTGTCGAGATGCTGGAGCAGCGGGCGGGTCAGCGCTCCCAGGCCGGGGCCAACTTCCACCATGTTGTCGGAACGTTCGGGACGGATGGCGCGGATGATGTCGGCGATGATCTGCTTGTCCACCAGAAAATTCTGGCCAAAACGTTTCTTGGCTTTATGACTCATGCTGATGCTCGCATCGCACCATATCCACTGCCATACGTATCGCCTCCAGCAAGCTGCCAGCATCGGCCCGGCCGGTTCCTGCCAGTTCCAGTGCCGTGCCATGATCTACCGAAGTGCGGATAATGGGCAGGCCCAGCGTTACGTTCACGCCCTGCCCGAAGCTGGCATGTTTCAGCACTGGCAGCCCCTGATCATGGTACATCGCCAGTACGCAATCGCATTGTGCCAGTCGTTGTGGTGTGAACATGGTATCGGCAGGCAATGGTTCACTGACATCCATTCCTTCTGCGCGCAGCCTGCCCAGTATCGGGATCATGATTTCGATTTCCTCTCGCCCCAGATGGCCGCCTTCGCCCGCGTGCGGGTTGAGACCCGCCACCAGAATACGCGGCTGTGCAATACCGAAACGAAGCCCGAGATCGTGCTGAAGAATACGCAGCACGCTTTCCAGTAAATTGGCAGTAATCGCGTCCGGCACTTCACGTAGCGACAGATGGGTAGTAGCCAGTGCCACGCGCATGCCGCCACCGACCAGCATCATCACCACTTGCATGGTGCCGGTTTGTTCGGCCAGAAATTCGGTATGCCCAGTGAAAGGAATACCCGCATCATTGATGACACCCTTGTGCACCGGGGCGGTGACCATGCCATCGAACTCGCCGGATTGGCAACCCTGTACCGCACGGCTCAGCAAGTCAAGTACATAGCGGCTATTTGCAGGATTAAGCACCCCGGCCTGAGCAGGCTGGATCAAAGGTTGGTGAAGGACATACAGCTGCCCGGATGGCAGCGGCTGTACTGCCGGGTACCGATAATCAACCAGTTCTACCGGCAACCCGATCTGCCGGGCGCGCTGTTGCAGGAGATTCTTGTCCGCCAGCACTACCAGTAACTGTTCATGTGTGTGCTGTGCCAGCTGCAGGCACAGATCGGGGCCGATGCCGGCAGATTCGCCGGAGGTCACCGCCAGCACCGGAATGGCTTGCCTCATCAGACCATCAGTTGCTGCTCTGATCGTTGAGCCGGTATTCGACGTAAGCACTGTCACGCAACTGGCGCAGCCAGTCCTGCCATGCTTCGTCCGATTTGAAGGCGTGGATGGCCAGCCGTGCCTGCTGACGCTTCTGCTCATCGCTGACGTCGGCGGTGCGTCGCCCCAGCACCTGGATCAGGTGCCAGCCGAAACCAGTCTGCACCGGACCGCTCATCTCGCCGGGTTGCAGCGCATTCATCGCCTTCTCGAATTCCCCCACGGTCTCGCCCGGCGAGACCCATCCCAGATCGCCGCCTTGGGATGCGCTGCCATCCTGGGAATACTGTCTGGCCTGCTCGGCAAAACTGGCCCCGGCTTCAATACGCCGTTTAATGTCCAGTATGCGCTGTTTGGCCTCGCTGTCCGACACTTGGTCGCTGGTCTTGATCAGGATGTGTCGCACATGGGTCTGCGTGATCAGCATCGGCTGGTCGTGATGGCGGCGATCGACCAGTTTTATGATGTGAAAACCGTTCGGGCTGCGCAATAGCGGCGAAATCTGGCCCGGCTGCAATTTCTGCAGCACTTCCCTGAACGCAGGCTGCAACTGGTTAGCTGGATGCCATCCCAGATCGCCACCTTGCAACGCGTCCTTGGCATCGGAAAATCCTGCCGCCACCTGTGCAAAATCTGTGCCTGCCTGCAGTTGCCTGAGCGCATCTTCCGCCCGCTGCTCGCTGGCCCGTATCTTGTCGGCGCTGGCCTGCTCGGGCACCACGATGAAAATGTGCGCCAAATGATAATCTTCGTCATTGCCTATCTTGGCTTCAGTGGCAAGATAATTATCGACTTCGCTATTGGTAATCGTTATCTTGGTATCGACCTCGCGCTCGCGCAACCGGGTGGAAATGATCTCGCCACGGATTTCCTCGCGAAATTTCCTGAAATCCACACCCTGCTTCTCGAGTTTTGCCCTGAAGGCGTCTACCGACGGAAAATGATTTTCCTGTGCAATACGCTGCAGCATCTTGTCGATCTGCGTATCGTCCACGCGTACGCCGGTCTCCTTGGCATATTGCGCCTCAAGCATGTCCATGATCATGCGTTCAAGTATCTGCTTTTGCAGTACCTTGTGGGGAGGCAGCGGCGTCCCCTGGCTCTGCAACTGTTTTTCCACTACACCCATGCGCTCTTCAAGCTCATGACTGGTAATCACATCATCATTGACCACTGCAGCAATCCGGTCTATGGGCGCCACCTGTTTTTGCGGGTCGACGGCCTGGGCATTGGCCATGCCGGCAATCCACAGCAAAAGCGCAAATATTGTTTTGTTACGCAACATATTTTCTCTCAATCTTCAGGTGGTGTAATGCCAATTCGTCAGTGCAAGCCTTGCACCTCTCCATTGGCGGCATTCTGATTCAGTGCGGTATACCCCGGAATGCTCTGGCGTAACGCATCCAGCGGATCGGAACCTACCCTGATCAAATCGTTCAGTTCAAGTTGCACGAAGAAGCCTGTCGAAGCCTGGAATGTCGCAGTGGTGAAGCGCTGCGCTACCAGCCGCACGGTCCAGCAGCTTTGATTATACTCAAGCCCAAGCAAGCCCTCCAGCAGGCGTTTTTCCTGCAGCGAATAATTCCAGCGCGCCACCGAATGCCAGCGGCCGTAGAGCGGCCATTGCTCGGACAAATCAATTTGCCTTAAGCTATTCCGGGTAAAGCGGTAGCCAAGGTTGAGCACCTTGCCGACTTCCGGCTGGTAATGTGCCGACGCATTGAACATCTCGCTCTGCGACAGCGTCGGATTGTACTGAAACAGGCTGTTCAGGGACAACGTTCGGGTCAGGCGCCCGGAGGCCGCCAACAGAATGTCCGACCTGTTGGTGGTGGCAGCGGGCGTCCCCAATGTTACCCGCGGTGTCGTCAGACTGAAGCGCTGACCTAGCGCCAGACGCAGACGCTCGACACCACTATGGGGATCGAGCAAACGCGAAGTCAGTCCCACGGTTACCTGGTTGGCATCCCCTATGCGGTCGCTTCCATAAAAACGGTTCTCGGTAAATATCTGTGAAAAGTTAAAGATGGCTTGCGCCGAATCGAAATTCGGCAGTGTGCTTTGATCCTGATAGGGAATATATACATAATAAACCCGCGGCTCGATAGTCTGTATGAAATTTTCACCTGCCAGACTCCAGTCGCGCTCCAGTGTCATGCCGCTGTCCAGACTGAAGATCGGCAGTGTGCGCGTAGCCGTAGCGGGAAGGTTCGTTGTGTTATTCACGCCCAAGCTATACTCGGTATGATGCAATCCGATTTTGGGCGTCAGGTAATAGGCCGGATCGAACAGCAACGGATAGCTGACGCTCGGGTATAGCACCAGCCGCTGGCCATTGACCGATGTTGGATGGGTAAAGTCTACATACTCACCCGAAAAAGCAAGGGAGGCACCATCCAGCGATTGATGCGCTCCCAGCGTAATCTGCGGCGTGCGCCGATAGGGAACGACCACCGGGGCGGCCGGGTCCTGCAATGTCTGGTAGCTCTGCACGCGCACAGCGGTATTCCACCATCCACCGTTATAACCAAGCACTCCCTCGCGCAACAGGTTAACCTGCGACGTACCGGACACATTGGTGGACAGATCGCGGAAATACTGATTATCCGAGACACGGTTGATATCCAGTGAATCGCTAAAACCGCCCCCCAGATCCTGAATATGCTTGACGCCAAGATAGGAGCGAGTCCGGTTTGCCAGGCGATCGTTTGGCAGTACATTGGCCTGTACCTCGCCGGAATATCCAGGCTGCAGATAACGAAACTCGTTGCTCAGCAACAAGCCGCGCTTGGTCATCACTCGCGGCGCAATGGTTGCATCATAGTTGGGCGCAATATTCCAGTAGAATGGCAGCGTTACCTCGCTGCCGCCCTTGGTGGTGCTGCCGAATACCGGACTCAGTAATCCGGTCTTGCGGTTGTCGTTCAGCGCAAAGTCCATCCACGGTGTATACAGGATAGGCACGCCCTTGAACTCTATATAGGCATTTCGTGCTTCACCAAGGTGGGTATTCTGATCGATATTCAATTCCGACATTTTCAGCAACCAGTCGTCATTGCCTGCCGGACAGGTCGTATAACTGACGTGGTGCAGAATGTAATTTCCCTTCCCCTGCATGTGTAGCGTTTCGGCGCCTCCACGGGCGTCATTTGCACCGAGGAAAAACCTGGGTTCCAACATGTCGCCGATGTTATTATCGAGGTTCAATTCGAAGTGCGTTCCGGTCACCACGTCGTCCCCCTGTTCCAGACGCACCGAACCATCGGCAACCACTTCCCTCGTGCTTTCCATATACAACAGCTGGTCGGCAAATATTGCC